>URYT01000021.1 GCA_900552185.1 uncultured Collinsella sp.
AGCGAGGAAGAGGTAGCGGACAACGCCTCTCCCGCTTTGGCGAACATTCGCCGGAAGATCCGAGCGGCTTCCCAACGGGTGCGGGACCAGCTGGACAAGCTGATCCATTCACCGGCTCACCAGCGCCATTTGCAGGAGAGCATCGTCACCCAGCGAGGGGGCCGGTACGTGGTGCCCGTAAAGGCAGAGTTCCGGGGAGAAGTACCGGGCTTGGTCCACGACACCTCTGCCAGCGGCGCCACCGTGTTTGTGGAGCCTATGAGTGTGGTGGAAGCCAACAACGAGATCCGAGTGCTCCGTTCCGACGAGCAGGAGGAGATCTCCCGGATCCTGCTGGAGCTTTCCGGGGAAGCGGGATCCTTCGCGGATTCCATTATAGAAAGCTACAAGTACGCCGTGCAGCTGGACTTGATCTTCGCCAAGGCTCAAGTAGCCTACAAAATGAAAGCGGTGGTGCCTCAGGTGGGCGAGGACGGGAAGATCGTCCTCCACAGCGCCCGGCATCCCCTTATTGCGAAAGAGAAAGTGGTGCCCACGGACATCACCTTGGGTGTGGACTTTGACACCCTCATTATCACCGGTCCCAACACCGGTGGTAAGACCGTTGCCCTGAAAACCATCGGTCTGCTGACTCTGATGGCCATGTGCGGCCTGATGCTCCCTGTGGGAGAGGGCAGCCGGGTGTCGGTGTTCCGGCACATCCTGGCGGACATCGGGGACGAGCAGAGTATCGAGCAGTCCCTGTCTACCTTCTCCTCCCACATGGTGAATATCATCAAAATCTTTGAAGTGGCGGACAACAGCAGTTTGATCCTGCTGGACGAGCTGGGCGCCGGCACCGATCCGGTGGAGGGCGCCGCTCTGGCGGAGGCCATTATCCAGGAGCTGCGGGGTAAGGGCGCCAGGCTGGCCTGTACTACCCACTACGCCGAACTGAAAGCCTACGCCATCCAGACGGCGGGGGTTGAGAACGGCTGCTGCGAGTTCGACGTGGCCACCCTGCGGCCCACCTACCGGCTGCTGATCGGCGTGCCGGGCAAATCCAATGCCTTTGCCATCTCCCAGAGACTGGGTATGGCGGAAAGCATTGTGGAACGGGCTCGGGAACTGGTGAGCCAGGAGAGCAACGCCTTCGAACAGGTGGTGGGACGGCTGGAAGAGGACCGCCGTGCCATGGAAAACCAGATGGAGGAGCTGCGGGTCTTTTTGTTGGCCACCAGAGCCAGCAGCAGGGCGATGATGATGGCCGAGAACAGGCCGTTGGTACCGGTGTTGGCGGTCGAAAGGGCACCGGTGACCTCGGCGGAGGTGATCTTGTCGGTGAGAAGCGGGCTCGTGGCGGCAAGGGTGGCGGTGATCTGCTGCGGCATCATGATGACGAAGGCAGAGATAGCGACAACCACGCAGGCAAGCGGGTTATCGAAACGCTCGTTCTTGGCGAGGCTGTAGCCAATCAGACCGGCCAGGATAATGGCGGACACGTTAAGGGTGCCCAGGGTGATTGCCGAGCCCCAGGTCTGGAGGTTGGCGAGGCCCGCCGCATCGAGCGGGAACAGAGGGAACACGACGTTGTTGATAAGAACCGCGATACCCGCAAGGATATAGAGCGGCGTGATGGTCGCGAAGGCATCGCGCAGGGAACGCAGATGAACCTGGTTTCCCACCTTCGCAGAGACCTCGGCAAATTTGTCGAGGAAGCTCTTTCCGTTGTCACTGGCCATGATTGCTCCTAACTTTCAAATCCGGCCTTTTCCTATGCGCACGGTGGTCTGTCGCCCTCTGCCACCAGATGTGCCAATGTTATTGCGCGTTTGCGCAGGGGCTGAGCGCCCGTTTTGGGGCTGAGCGCCCGATCGCTAATCCACCACGTGGGTCGTGGCGACCTGCTTGAGCCAAGCTGCCGATTTCTTAAGACGGCGCTGATAGCCGTCCATGAGGTCGACCTCGACAAAGCCATAACGGTTCTTGAAGGCATTTGCCCAGGACCAGTTGTCAATGACGGCCCAGTAGTGGTAGCCGCGGCACTTGGCCCCTTCGTCAATGGCCTTGGCGACCCACTCAAGGTGCTGGCGCACAAAGTCGACGCGATAGTCGTCCTGAATGGTTCCCTCGGCGTCACGATTCTTGTACTCGTCCATGATGCCGATGCCGTTCTCGGAGACGAACCACTCAAGATCGGGATAGTTCTTGGCGCAGTCCATGCCAAAGTCGTAGAGGCCCTTCGGGTAAATCTCCCAGCCGCGGCTCTTGTTCATGACGGCATCGGGCCACACGTACTCGTCGGCAAAGTGCGGCAGACCGTACTGGTCGATCTTGCTCGCCGGCGCCTGGACGCGCGTGGGATGGTAGTAGTTGCAGCCAAGCCAGTCAACGACGCCCTGCTTGAGGATCTCCTGGTCACCGGCGCGGAACGGAAGCTTGACGCCGCCCTCGGCCAGGCTGTCGAGCACGTCGGCGGGAAGCTCGCCCTTGGTGATAAGGTCGAGCCACCAGCGATTGTTGATGCCGCTGGTCATACGCACGGCCTCGAGGTCTGCCTCGCTGGGGTTCTCCTTGGTGTAGACCGGGGTGAAGCAGTTGATCATGCCGATCTTGGCATCGGCGCGAACGGCGCCCTTGTCATAGGCCTTGCGATAGTTGGCAACAGCCAGCGCGTGCGCCAGCGAAATGTGGTACTGCACGGTGCGAGCACGGTTGAAGTCGTGGAGCTGCGGGAACCACACGCCCTCCTGGTAGCGCTGCTCGGGCTCGACGATGGGCTCGTTAAAGGTAAACCAGTACTTGATCTCTTGACCGAACTCGCGGAAGGCGACGTCGGCGTAATGCGCGTAGGCCTCGACGACCTCGCGGCTCTCCCAACCGCCACGGTCAAAGAGATAGGTGGGCATATCGAAGTGGTAAAGGTTGACGAACGGCTCCAGGCCTGCCTCGCGGGAAGCGCGGAACAGCTCGTGGTACCACGCAGCACCCTCCTCGTTGAGGTTGCCGTCGGCATCGAGCAGGCGGCTCCACTGGATGGAGGTGCGATAGGTATCCAGGCCCAGGTCCTTCATGATGCGAAGGTCGTCCTTGTACTTGGCCATAAAGTCGTTACCGGCATAGGAACCCACGCGGTTATAGAACGAGCCCAGATCCTGCATGGACCAGGTGTCCCACAGGTTCTCGAGCTTGCCGCCCTGGTTCCACTGGCCCTCGGTCTGCGGACCGGACATGGCCGCGCCAAAGAAAAAGTCGCTGGGCAGCTGATACTGTGCCATCGAAGTCCTCGCTTTCGTGTCTTTGAGCCTCCGATTGGAGGCGGGTTTGCTTTGGCGGGTAATCCGGCGCGGGCGCGCACCGGTTATCCGGATATCCGACCCACCAAAACAAATCCGTCTCCAAGCGGTACAGGCGATGCTCATGCATCTCGCTTGTTATCTATAACTATAGCGCTCTAATTTTTTATGTAAAGCGTCTTTTTTGTTTTTCTTTCTCGAACTTCTTTGATTAAAGCCATATAGATGCTTTTATAGTAGGTATACTTTCTTTTACAGGCATTCATGTTAGAAAGGGGGTTCCATGATTCCCAAATATGAGTCAATAGCTGCGGATATTCGTCGCAGTATCGAGGATGGCGCCCTTAAGCCCGGCGACAAGCTACCCACTGTCGTTGAGTTCTGCGAGCTGTATGGCGTTTCCAAGATCACCGTCAAACGAGCAATTGAGCAAATTACCGAGGAAGGCTTGGTCACGAGCCGTCGCGGATCGGGCACCTACGTCAAGGACACCGCGGGGCTTCCCGGCAAAGCGTTTTTCCAAGGCAGAAACGACCGCGCGCAGGGCTTTACCTACGAGCATCGCGGTGAGAAGGTTGCCTCGGTGGTCTACGATTTCTCAATCGCCAATCCGCCGGCAGAGGTTGCCTCCCAGCTGGGAATGGCCGAAGACGACTTTGCCTATCACATCGTGCGCGTACGCGAGGTCGATGGCCTGCCCATCGTTATCGAGTACACCTATATGCCGCTCGAGCTGATCCCGGGCCTGAAGAAAAAGGACCTGTACGCGTCGGTCTACAGCTATATCCGCGAGCAATGCGGGCTTAAGATCTCGAGCTTCCACCGCACCATTCGTGCCGTGGCGGCAACCGAGGAAGAGGCCAAGCGCCTGAACACCAAGCCCGGCTCTCCCCTGCTCGAGCTCAACCAGATTGGCTTTTTGGACAGCGGCGCCGCGTTTGAGTACTCGATTTCGCGCAACGTGGGCGACCGCTTTGAGCTGCACAACGTAACGTTGGCTTAAGTTTGTAATCCGGCAGGCGCTCGCTTTGAGCCGTTTTTCGCGAGGTGCCTGCACAACCTGATGGGGGTATGCACATGTCCGATTTGATTAAACTCACGCCGATCTTCCACGAGAAGATTTGGGGCGGCCGCCAGCTGGAGACCGTCTTTGGCTATGACATTCCCGAGGGTCCCATCGGTGAGTGCTGGGCCATCTCGGCGCACCCCAACGGCGATTGCCAGATTGCCGAGGGTCCGTACGCCGGCCACACGCTGTCGTGGCTGTGGGCCGAGCATCGCGAGCTCTTTGGCAACTGCGAGGGCAAGGAGTTCCCGCTGCTCATTAAGATTCTGGACGCCAAGGACGACCTGTCGATCCAGATCCACCCCAACGACGAGTACGCCGCCGAGCATGAGAACGGTAGCCTGGGCAAGACCGAGTGCTGGTACGTGCTGGATTGCGAGCCCGGCGCCACGATCATCGTCGGCCAGCGCGCACATGACCGTGCCGAGGCCGCGCAGATGATCGAAGAGGGTCGCTGGGACGACATGCTCAACGTGCTGCCGATCCACAAGGGCGACTTTTTCCAAATCGACTCCGGCACCGTTCACGCCATCAAGACCGGCACGCTGATTCTGGAGACGCAGCAGTCGAGCGACGTGACGTATCGCCTGTACGACTACGACCGCCCGGGCACCGACGGCAAACTGCGCCCGCTGCACATTGAGCAGAGCCTGGACTGTATCAACTTTAACGCGCAGGCCCCGACCGACGGCACCGTGACCGCACCCGAAGTCAATGGCGTGACCGAGCTCGAGTCCAACCCCTGCTACACCGTCGACCGCGTTCGCGTGGACGGCAGCAAGACCCTGGAGCAGCGCTGGCCCTTCATGTGCCTCTCGGTCATCGACGGCAAAGGCACCGTCTGCGGCGACTCCGTCCACAAGGGCAGTCACCTACTGGCGCCGTCCACCGTGAACAAGATTGAACTCGAGGGCACCATGGAGCTGATCATCAGCCATCTGTAAGCCGCAGAAACAACCCAAAACGCAACAAGGGGCTCCCCCGTTCTTCAACGGAGGAGTCCCTTGCCATATCTATTTATCAGCCCACCCGGCTCTCCAGACCAAAAAGCGAACGAGCAGAGCGATGTTCGCGAGCTGCATGCCGTAACGCCACAAGGAAGAGGGCGCGACGGGGGCTTTGGTCGATCGCGAGTTCAGCACGAGCCGGAGAGCACTTAATGTGCTCTCCGTGCGAGCAGGACTGTCCGAGCAGGCGACCAAAGCCCCCGGCGTGCCCGGTCAACCTCGCAGTTAGGCATTCAGCTTAACGATCGGCGCAAAGCCCTTCATAAGCTTTTTGGTCTGGCCGGTCTTTTCGAACTGGACCTCGATCATGTCTCCAACGACCGAGATCACAGTGCCCGTGCCAAAGGTCTTGTGACTCACGGTATCGCCCGCGGCAAAGTCCTGCGATGCGCTGGCGCGATCGACCTTGCGCTCCACCGTCGGGGACACCTTAGATGACGGCTTTTTGGCTCGCGGCGCGCCCGACCCAAAGGTCGAGGCAACGCGGCCGGCATCGGGCGAGACCCCACGATGGCGCTCGGTACCATAGGTGCTGCCACCAAAGAAATCGTCGAAGCTCGACCCGCCGCGCGAACCGGAACCGCCGGTCGAGCGCGTATGCGAGCCAAACACCTTGCCGCCATACATGTCCGAGCCCATACCCGAGCCAAAGGTGCCGTGTCGGTCGCCACGCTTCTCCCAACCCGTGCCCTCAAAACCGGCAGAACCGATACCGCTAAACTCGATGTCCTCAAACGGAATCTCGTTGAGGAAGCGCGAGCGCGGGTTGGCAGAGGTCGAGCCGTAGGTGCGGCGCGTAGCGGCGTAAGTCAAGAACAGGCGCTTGCGAGCACGCGTGATGGCGACGTAGGCCAAGCGACGCTCCTCCTCGAGCTTGCCCGGATCGTCACTACCGCCAAAGTCGTGCACGTGCGGGAAGATACCTTCCTCCATGCCGGCCACGAACACCGCGGGGAACTCCAAGCCCTTGGCGGAGTGAATGGTCATCATGGTGATGGCATGCGTCTCGCCGGCCAGAGAATCCAAGTCGGAGCGCAGAGCCAGCCACTCCATGAGTGCAGGCAACGCCTTACAGGTGAGCGGGCCGTAGGTGCGCTCGATCTCGTCGGCATGCACGGCACCGGCGGGCAGCTCTGTCGGCGCGGCATACGCGTTGCCCGCGATGGCGGCGGCCAGAGCATCTTGCGGAGAAAGCGCCGGGGCGGCCAAACTATCGAGCGGATTGGAGCCCGCGGCGTCACGGGCGCCGACAAGCGCCTCAAACGAAGACGCGGGCGCAGACGGGCCAGGCTCGGGCGCAGGGGCGCTCACCACAACGGGCAGGCACATCGGCAACACCGGCCGCACGCAGCTCTTCCAAGCTCTCGAGCGTGCCTTCGATATCCTCGTGCGTCTCCTCAAATTCCGCCGCAACGCCCAGGAATTCCTGGATGTTCTCGGCGCGGCTCTCGGACTCCATGGTGCCCTCGGCGCGGAAGGCCTGCAGCAGGCCCGTCTTGTCGACAATCATCTCGACGACGTCCTTGAGCTCGCCGTCCATGCGGCGGCCCTCGCGCACCAGCGCCACAAAGCTCGACAGGCCGTTGCGCACCTTGGCGCTAAACATGCCCGTCTCGGCCGTCGCAATCTCACAGGCTTGGAAGAACGAGCAGCGGTTGTCGCGTGCCAGCTGCTCAATCTTTTGAATCGAGGTGGAGCCGATGCCGCGGCGCGGCGTGTTGATGACGCGCTTGACGCTCATCTCGTCGGCCGGGTTCACGATCATCTTGAGGTAGGCCATGACGTCGCGGATCTCGGCACGGTCGAAGAATCGCGTGCCGCCGACGATCTTGTAGGGCACGCCCGCGCGCAGGAACATATCTTCGAGGATACGCGACTGGGCGTTGGTGCGATAGAACACGGCGATGTCGTCGTAGCTCGTGCCCTTGGAGTGCAGCTTTTCGATCTCGCCGGCAATCCAGCGGCCCTCGTCGCGCTCATCGCTCGCTTGGAAGGCCTGAATCTTCTCGCCATCGCCCTCGGCCGTAAACAGACGCTTGTCCTTGCGCTGCGAGTTGTGGCGAACAACGGCGTTGGCGGCGCTCAGGATGTGACCCGTGGAGCGATAGTTCTGCTCCAGCTTGACGGTCTTGCAGTTTTTAAAGTCCTTCTCAAAGTCCAGGATGTTGGTGATGTCGGCGCCGCGCCAGCTATAAATGGACTGGTCATCGTCGCCTACGACCATGAGGTTTTGGTACTTGGCGGCCAGCAGGTTGGCGATCTCGTACTGGACGTGGTTGGTGTCCTGATACTCGTCGACGCTAATGTAGCGGAAGCGCTCCTGGTACTTGTCGAGCACCTCGGGGCGGGTGCGCAGCAGCTCGAGCGTGCGCACGAGCAGGTCATCGAAGTCCATCGCGTTGGCGGCGCGCAGGCGACGCTCCAGCTCCATATAGACTTGTGCGGCCTTTTTATCGTTGGGGCTATCGGCAGATTTGAGCATGTCCTCGGGCCCGATCATGGCGTTTTTGGCCGAACTGATCTTGCTGCGGATCATGTTGATGGGGAACTGCTTTTGCTCGATACCGAGTGCCTGCATAATGTCGCGCACCATGCGCTTGGAATCGTCGTCATCGTAGATGGTGAACTGACCGGTATAGCCCAGCAGGTCGGCGTCCTCGCGCAGCATGCGCACGCACATGGCATGGAAGGTGCACACCCACATGCCACGGGTACCGCTGGGAATAAGTGCCGCCAGACGCTCGCGCATCTCGGCCGCGGCCTTGTTGGTAAACGTGATGGCAAGGATCTGCCAGGGCTTAACACCCAGGTCGCCGAGCATATGGGCGATGCGGAAGGTCAGGACGCGGGTCTTGCCCGAGCCAGCACCGGCAAGGACCAGCAACGGACCCTCGGTCGTCAGGACGGCCTCGCGCTGGGCGGGGTTAAGGCTGTCGATGTCGACGAGCGGCTTAGCGGGCTTGGGTGCCGGTGCGGGAGCATCGTAGATGTCGAGCGGGACGAGCTCGGGCTCCGGCGCAGCGGGGGCAGTGTATGCATCAAGCGGCACGGGTGCCGGTGCGGGCGGCACGGGTACCGCGGCATTCTTTTCCCAGGGCAAGGGCTGGGTCATGGGCGACTCCTCATCTGACGGACGGCGCGCCTGCGGGCAGCGCCATAGTTTGAGCCGTACCAGTATACCGAGCCGCGCGGACACCGACGCAAATCACACCACGACTCCGCGCGCTGCCATCGAGCCCGCCCCAGCGGATTTGGCGCAATGGGGGCAGGTTAGTCTGCACCATGTTGCTGCAAAGTAACCTGACCCCAATGCACCAATCACGGAGTCACCGATGTCATGGCAACGGTAGCGAGCGGCTGCCAGAGCGAACAAATTGACATGAAAAGAGGGCGGCATAGACCTTTTGGTCACGCCACCCTCTTTGAATGACAAGTTGTCGCTCTGGCCGCCGCGCAGCGTCAACCAAGTTACAGGCCGAGCATAGGCTCCAGGACGAAGAAGTACGCAAGCACCACGATACCCAGGACAATGCGGTAGACGCCGAAACATTTAAAGTCGTGACGGCGGACGAAGCCCATGAGCCACTTGATGGCGATAAGCGAAACCACGAAGGCGACGATGCAGCCCACGCCCAGGATGGCGATCTCGTTGGTGCCGAAGGTACCGCCCTTAACGAAGTACTTGACCAGCTTGAGCGCGCTCGCGCCAAACATGACGGGAATGGCCAGGAAGAACGTGAACTTAGACGCCACCGAGCGTGTGCAGCCCAGCAGCAGGCCGCCGATGATGGTGGAGCCGGAACGCGATGTGCCCGGCACCAGCGACAGAACCTGGAAGCAGCCAATACCCAGCGCAGTCTTCCAGCTTAGGTCCTCAAGCGTCGCAATGGAGCCAAAGTCGAGGTCTTCGTCATCGTTGCCCGAATCCTCGGCGGCAGCCACAGCAGGCGCCGCAAAGTGTGCACCGGCGGGACGCCCGCCCGCCACCACGGCACGCGAACCAAGCGAGCCGGCAAGAGCGGCCTGGTCGTGCTTGTTCGCGCGCCAGTTCTCGATCACGATAAACAGCACGCCGTACACAATGAGCGCCAGCGCCACGACGGGAGCATTATAGAAATGCTCCTCCATCCAGTCGTTGAGCGGCAGGCCAATCGCCGCAGCGGGAATACAGCCGAGCACAATCTTGCCCCACAGTACCCATGTGTCGCGACGACCCTCCTTGCCCTTGCTGGGCGAGAACGGGTTGAGGTCGTAGAAGAACAGCACACAGACGGCCAATATGGCGCCAAGCTGAATCACGACCAGGAACATGTTCCAGAACGTCTCGCTCACGTTCATCTTGACGAACTCGTCCACCAGGATCATGTGGCCCGTCGACGAAACGGGCAGCCATTCGGTAATGCCCTCGACCAGGCCCATGAAGGCAGATTTTAGAAGCTCGATAATATCCAAAGGGACCCCCTCGTTTAACACCCGCCGATAGATGTTTCTGCGGACGGTGCGGGCGATGTCCCATTATCAACCGTTGGCGACGCACACATGCCAACCCTTACCAAAAATCTTGTCCGTTCACAGAATTGCAGGCGGTCAAACCGAAATCCTTGGGTATAACTGCAACAAGATAAAGTGTCCGGCGGTCCGCGCATCCGCGGCCGCCCGACGCACGAGCCCTGCGCCCGTGCGATAGACCAAGGAGGAAACCATGAACGAGGGCTACACCAAGGTATTTGTTTCACTCGACGGTACTGAGCAGCAGGATTTTGTGCTCGCACGCGCCATCAAGGTGGCCGCAAACAACGGCGCAAAGCTGATTATCGGTCACGTGATCGACTCCACAGCGCTCGAGAGCGCGGGAGCTTACCCGGTCGACTTAGTCAACGGCTTGGAGGAGGCCTTTAACAACTCCATCGCGAAGCAGCTCGAGGAGGCCAAGGCTAATCCCGATATCCCCGAGGTCGAAGTCATGATTCGCGCCGGTCGTATTCGTGAGACGTTGAAGGACGAGATGCTCGACGTGGTCAAGCCCGATCTGGTGCTCTGCGGTGCCCGCGGTCTGTCCTCGATTAAGTACGCACTCCTGGGTTCGATTTCGACGTTCCTGCTGCGTAATACGGATTGCGACATTCTGGTCGTAAAGTAGCGTTGCTCCCACCGGCCGTGGGGCCTGCGGGGTTTCCACGGGCACGTCCTCGCCGCGTTGCGGCTGCGGGATGTGCCCTTAGGAAACCCCTCCCGGCCCCGCGGCCTTCGCAGCCTTACTTCAGCGAGTTGGCTGATAAAAGATGGCGTGCCGCCCCGGTTGGGGCGGCACGTTTTTCATGGGCGGCACGTTTTGTTTGGAGCGGACTTCTGCCGCGTGCACTACTCGAAATATTGGAACTTGTTGGTTGAGAAGGCGAACGTGACGACGAAGCCTTCGCCCGGTTCCGATGCCGCGGTGACGTCGATGCCCATCTTGGAGCACAGACGCGCCACCAAGTAGAGGCCGATGCCCGTTGCGCGCTTGGTGGTGCGGCCGTTGTCGCCGGTAAAGCCCTTCTCGAACACACGCGGCAGGTCGGCCGCGCTCACGCCGCAGCCGTTGTCCGCGACGGCGAGTTCGATGCGCTCGCTTGCCAGGCCCTCGTCCAGCAACGCGCCCGAAAACACGATCTTTGCGCCGTCCTCACGCGCATATTTAATGCTGTTCTGGATGAGCTGGCCCAGAATAAACTCGAGCCACTTCTCGTCGGTAAAGACCTCAAAGTCGAGGTTCTCGCACACCGGGGCCACATGCGCCGCAATGAGCTCGCGCGCGTTGGCTTTAATCGCGCCCGTCACCAAGGTCTTGAGATCCCAGCGGCGAATCAGGTAGTCGCGCTCCACGACTTCCGAGCGCGCGTAGTACAGCGCCTGGTCGATATAGCGCTCCACGCGGGCAAGTTCGCGTGCCAGGTCGTCCACGCGCGACAGGTCGTCTTCGCTGCTGTCCAGGTTTTCCAAAATCAGGTGAGCCGCCGCCAGGGGCAGCTTGGCCTCGTGGACCCAGCTCTCGATATAGTCGCGATAGTCATCGGTCTGACGCCTGCCTTCGGCAACCTCGTCGCAGGCGGCTTTGCCCACCCGGCGCAAGACCTCGTATTCGAGCTCGCCCTCGGCATAGGTCGGGCATTGCACCATCTCCTGCACCCATGCGGGACTCTCGAGCTCCTCTGCCGCGCGCTCCAACTGACGCAGAAAACGGCGACGGCGAGCGTACTCGATCACGATGCCGAGCATACCAAAGATAAAGGACACGCCAACCGCCACGACCACGATAGAAACGGGTGCACCGGCGACCGTCAGCACAAAGCAGCTCAGCAGCACGCCGCACGTCCACACGGCAACGGGAAGCAGCGCGTCTTTAAAGAACTTGGCAAACGACATAGCCGGCCCCTAGACCGAATAGCCTTGGCCGCGCTGCGTCGTCAAATACCCCTTGATGCCGATTTTTTCGAGCGTGGTGCGCAGGCGGTTGATGTTGACGGTGAGCGTATTGTCGTCCACGAAGGCGTCGGAGTCCCACAGGTCCTGCATGATGGCCGAGCGCGAGACGATCTTGCCCGCACGGCTCAGAAGCAGCGAGAGAATACGCAGCTCGTTTTTGGTGAGCTCGGTACTGGTACCGGTCTGCATGTTGGTGACCATGGAGCGAGCGAGATCGAGCTCCAGGCCCTTGTGGACAAGCGTGCTGCGCTCGCCCGCCGCCGCGGTGCGACGCAGCAAGGCATTGATGCGCGCCACGAGCACACGGGCGCTATAGGGCTTGGGAACAAAGTCGTCCGCGCCGAGCGTCATGGCCATGACCTCGTCGATCTCGGTCGTGCGCGACGTGAGGACGATGATGGGAACCTCGGATTCGCGGCGAACCTCGTGGCAGATATGCTGGCCGTCCTTGACGGGAAGCGTGAGGTCGAGCAGCACCAGGTCGGGCGCGGTGGCGAGAATATCGCGCGAGACATGCTCAAACGATTCGCAGGCCTCGATTTCAAACCCGGCGCGGGCAAGGATGTCGATAAGTTCACGACGAATGGGCTCGTCGTCCTCAACGACATAGATCAGCGCCATGTGTCCTCCCATTTCGCGTAACTTGCACCTTTCACACCATTATGCCCACAGCGTCGCAGCGATACGACCCCGTGGGCACCTAATGTGACAAAAGCGTTCGGTAGTCTTGAGAGAAAATAGGGGCCGACCGGTCCTAAACCGATCGGCCCCATCACTTCGACCACGAGTCTCTACTCGAGCGTACGCATGTACGCGGAGATGGCATCCAGGCCCTTCTGCAGGTCGTCGGTGTTATCGGAGT
This sequence comes from uncultured Collinsella sp., assembly GCA_900552185.1. Classification (GTDB taxonomy): domain Bacteria; phylum Actinomycetota; class Coriobacteriia; order Coriobacteriales; family Coriobacteriaceae; genus Collinsella. The sequence goes on from URYT01000021.1 coordinate 12,676, forward strand.
ATGCATAGCCGATGCGCATGCTCTTGGGCTCCTCGAAGCAATCGCCCGGAGTGACGAGCGCGCCGGACTTCTTAATCATGTCGATGCAGAACGTCCTGGAATCGATGTCGTAGTCGTAATACACGAGCGCGGTGGTACCCGCCTCGGGCTTGACGAACGACAGGTGCGGCTCGCTCTCGACCCACTTCTCCAGAACAGCAAGGTTCTGACGGACGATGCGACGGCTGCGCTCAAGGATCACGGAAGCGTTGCCCAGAATCAGCTCCGCCACCGTCTCGCTGAATATGCCAGCGGAAATCAGGTTGTAGTCACGATGCGAGAGCAGCGCGCGACGGAGCTCCGGGCTCTTGGTGACCGCCCAGCCCAGACGCAGGCCGGCGAACGACCAGACCTTGGACATGGATGCGGTGACGATGGCCTTGTCGTACAGGTCGATCACGGACTCGGAGTACTCATCCGTCTGAGTAAGCAGACGGTAGACCTCGTCGCAGAGCACCCACGCGTCGTGTTTGCGTGCGACCTCGACAATCGCCTTAAGCGTTTCGGTGTCGAGCAGGGCGCCCGTGGGGTTGTCCGGGTTATTGATGCAGATGAGCTTGGTATCGTCGGTCACCAGAGCATCGAGCGCGTCGACGTCGACGTGGTAGCCGTTCTTGCGATCGAGCTGAAGAATATCGACCTTCGCACCGCACATCTCGGGAATCGAGTAAAGCTGCTGGTAGGTGGGCTTGACGGAGACTACGTGATCGCCCGGTTCGACGAGCGTGGAAATAACCAGGGAGTTGGCACCGGTCGCGCCGTGCGTGGGCACGATATGCCCGGGCTCGACCGTCTTATAGAGACGCGCGACCCCCTCGAGGAAGCCGGGCTGCCCCTCGATGTCTCCGTAGGTGAATCGGCGCGAGCACAGGCTATCGAGCCACGCCTTCTTGTCGGTGTTCGTAAGCTCGAACAGCTGGTCGAGCGTGAGGGAGTAGACGCACGTCTCCGCAACGTTGTGGGTGCACTTGGTCTCCCACTCGTTCATCCACTGCTCGACGGCGAAATCCTTGATCTGCATTGTCGTTTCCTTTCCTTGACTTTCTTACAGTTCCACCACGGTGCCCAGCCCCGCCTCGACGGCGCGGTCGTAGGCGATTTTCGATGCCGAAAGGTCCTGAACGGCGATGCCCGACGTATCGAACACCGTCACCTGCTCATCATCCGAGCGCCCCGTAGCCGCGCCGGCGATGACTTCGCCGAGCTCCGCTTTGATGTCCTCGGGCGTGATGGCACCCTCGGCAACCGGAATCTCCAGCTCACCGGACGCGACCGATTGCTCGCGGTCGTCGACGTAAACAGCGGCACGGGCGACAAGCGCCGAGGCGAGCTCCTGCTTGCCGGGCATGTCGGCACCGACGCAGGAGATATGCGTACCGGGGCGCACCCATGCATCGGGGATGATGGGCTTGGGCGCCGGCGTGATCGTCACGATGATGTCGGCCTCTGCCGCGGCGCCTTGGCCGTCAGCCGTCGCCTCGATGGAATAGGTGGATGCCTCGCGAGCATGCTCGCAGGCGCCCAAGATATGGGCGACCTCGTCTCGCATGCGCTCGACGCGGGCCTCGGGCGCGGCATCGGAAACCGGCTCCCACACCTTGACCTCGCTCACTTTGGGACAGGCGGCGAGCACGCCCGCCACCATATAGGTGCTCATATGGCCGGCACCCGCAACAAGCAGTTTGGACGCGTCCGCCCGAGCCAACCACTTGGCACCGAGCGCAGCGGCGGCACCGGTGCGAAGTCCGGTGACGGCAGAGGCATTGAGCAGCGCCAACGGCTCACCCGTCGCGTTGTCGCACAGCAGCGTGGTGCCAAAGATTTCGGGCAGCCCCTTTTTGGGATTCTGAGAGAACCAGGCAGTGAGCTTGAGACCGAAGAGACCGCTTCCCGCCAACTCGCCCGAGCGGATATCCATATCGGCCACGCCGGGCTCGAACTGCTCATATACCATCGGCCACGCAACGCCCTTGCCCGTTGCCTTCTGGCGATATGCCTCCTCCACGGCAGCGATTGCATCCTCGATCGTCAGCACCTTGGAAACTTCCTCGGCCGAAAGTACCATCATCTGCCCCATCATCGCTCCTTTCAGCGAAAGCTTTACGTTGCTTCACTGTACGGTTTAGTAACGATGTCGCCAAGGATCATTTCTTGTTGGAATCTACAACGATTCTCAATCTGATTTTTCGTTCTATCAGCAGGTATTTGAGCTATTTCTCGCATCAACGGTATATGGATGTACGATTATCCTATTTGTACAGGTACTTATTGTGATGATTTACAAGGTGATGCTGATGCTATACACCATCTCGGACTTCTCACGGGAATATGAGGGGTCGGTCCGTCTAATCGCCGGCAGCGATGGCGTCTCGCGTGCCGTCTCCGGCGTCGGAATTCTCGATTATGAACTCATGCCCGGCCTCAAGAACAAGTACCAGCGCGTCAACTTCAGCTCAGACGAGATCATCCTCAGCACTTTCCTCTATGCGAAGGACGACCCGTACCTCATCACTGAAGCCGTGAAATACCTCGTCGCCAAGGGAACGAGCGGTCTCATCATCAAAAACGTCCTGCACATCCCGATTCCCGACCAAGCCATCCGCTACGCCAACGCGCGGCACTACCCGGTCTTTCTCACGACCGACGACTCACTGTTCTTTGACAGCGTCATCTATGAGGTCAAACGGCATATCGAGCAGCTCGCGTCCATCGACTTCGCACAGCGCGAGATCGATGCCCTGAGGACAGACGTATCGCCCGAGTCCATCCGCCGACGCATCCGAGGCCTCAACCCGTCATTTCTGGACGAAGCGGTCGCCCTGTTCGCATCGTTTGCAGAGCCCCTCGACCCGCGTGCGTTTTTGCAAATCGAACATCTCTGTGCAAAATCGACCCTCGCCGGATGCCACAACATGCTGGCACCCTATGACGGAGGATTGCTATTCGTAGCGACAAGCGACTCGGAGCAGACGCTCGATGTGGAGCGAATCGTGCAGGCGCTCACGGAGCTCATCGAGGCTAGCGGCATCGATGGCGGAGCGGAAGGGCTCGGCATCAGCGATATTCTGTTTGGAGACGAGGCGGTGGCGCAGGCGATCTCGCAGGCGATTTACGCACAGCGCCTATCTTGTCAACGAGCCGAGGGTCCCGTCCGCTATACGCAGCTCGGCATCCTGAAAACCGTGATGCCTTTTGCGGAAACCCCGGAGATGCGATCGTTCTCGGAGGCGATTCTCTCGCCGATACGCGAGCACGACAGCGAGCATGGCAGCGAACTGGAATCAACGCTCGCCGCATTCATCGAGAACGACCGACGTATCGAGCAAACCGCCAAGCAGACTGGCCAGCACCCGAACACGATTCGATATCGCCTCGATAAGGTGACAGCTCTCACCGGACTGAGCTACAAATGCGCCCCGGAGATGGAGCAGCTGTCGCTCGCCTACGCAATCGAACGCGCTCGCTCACTACAGTAAGCCCACCCCGCCTTGAGGTTAGGAGCGGCGGGCACGGAGCTTTTCGTAGCCTTCGGCGAAGAAGGCGACCGTGGCGGCGTCGGCCTCGGCGGCGTCCGTCTCGGTTGCGGGGACCACGCCGTGCTCGTCGCTCACCAGGAACAAGGCACCCTTGAGCTGTGCGGGAATATCTACGCGCGTGACCGGGATGCCCTTGGTCTGGGCGAGCTGCTCGATGAGCGTCGCCGTGCCGCACAGGCACTCGTCCGCCGGCGCCACAAAGGCAAGCTCGCCGTTGTTGACGGCGGCGAGCAACTCGGGCGCCACGCCGGTCTCGTCGGCCTCGGAGCGGGCCTCGGCGGAGCGGGCACGTAGCGCCTTAGCCGACGTATCGGCCAGCG
>URYT01000022.1 GCA_900552185.1 uncultured Collinsella sp.
CCGCGGAGAGCGGAGGGGGCCTCCGGGGGGAACTGGTGCCCCCCGGAAAACGCGGCGCGCGAATGCGCAAAGCGATCCCCGCAGGGATCGCCCGCGTTTTGGATGGAGGCCTATCTGGAGCAGTACGGCGCAAAGAAGTAAGCGTTTTTAGAGAGAAAGGAGCGATTCCCCATGGCCAGTCATACCGGTCACCGCCAGCGGATGAAAGCGGAATTTCTGGCCCGGGGCATCGAGGGCTGGCCCGACCACCGGGTGCTGGAGCTGCTGCTCTTCTACTCCATCCCCCAGGGGGATGTAAACGGTCTGGCCCATGACCTCATTGAGCAGTTCGGCTCCCTGTCCGGTGTGCTGGATGCGTCGGTAGAGGAGCTGCGCAAGGTAAAGGGCGTGGGGGAGCACACTGCGGTGCTGCTGCGGATGCTGCCCGCCCTGTTGGGCCGCTATCAGGCCAGCCGCACCCGGCTCAGCGACATCATCAACAGCGCCGACGACGCTTACCCCTGGCTGGAGCCCTACTTCTTCGGGGCCCGGAACGAGATGGTGTACGTTCTGTGCCTGGACGGCAAGCGCCAGGTGCTGGGCGTGCGGAAGGTGGCCGAGGGCAGCATCGAAATGGCTGAGATGAACGCCCGGCGCATTGCCGAGGAGGCCATGGGCCTGCGGGCCGCCCGGGTCTATGTGGCCCACAACCACGTGAGCAACCTGGCCATCCCATCCCAGGCCGACTGGCTGACCACCGATACCCTGCGGGCCATTCTGGCTCCCATCGGCATTGAGCTGGTGGACCACCTGGTCTTTGTAGACGGAGACATGGTATCCATGGGCGAGAGCCGAAAGCTGCGGGGACTGAAATTTGTGTAAGATTTGCGCCTCTCCCGGAAAACTAGGGGAGAGGCGCAAGTTTTGGTTGCCGTAGAACATTAGTTCTGATATAATGATAGGACGAGACAACGGGCAGAGGAGGGGACGACATGCCGAAATTTGAAGTGGTTTCTGAGTACACCCCGTCGGGTGACCAGCCTCAGGCCATTGAGGCCCTGTCCCAGGGTATCGAGATGGGCCTGGACGAGCAGACCCTGCTGGGCGTCACCGGTTCGGGCAAGACCTTTACCCTTACGCGCCGCATCGTCTACGCGCTCTCGCCCGAATCCGGTCCGTTCGTTGAACATCTGGATCAGGTGCTTGCTATTACCTTTACCAAAGATGCCGCGGCCGAGATTCGCGACCGCGTGCGCCGTGCGCTTATCGACGAGGGCATGGACGAGGAAGCACTGACCGTCGACGACGCGTGGATTTCGACCATTCACGGCATGTGCTCGCGTATCCTGCGCGCGCATGCGCTGGAGCTGGGCATCGACCCCGAGTTCACGGTGCTCACCGATACCGACGAGCTTATGGACCAGGCTGTTGAGCATGTGCTGGCCCGCGCGACGGCGCCCGATGCCGCCCCCGAGCTCGCGGCATCGCTCAAGGCCCTCTATGCCTGGTATCCCATGGCGGGCGAGGGCGGTTCCTTTGGCACCGGCACGACCATCAAGGGCCTGGTGCGCGACCTGCTGGAGCTGTCGAGCCAGTTGCCGGGCGGTATGGACGACGTGTGCGTGGCGCGCGGCCAGGCCGATACCTCGGCACTCGCCGATGCCTATCGCGCGGCGCTGGGCGCAAGCAAGGCCGCGACCGAGAAGGCGCAGATGGCACTCGACGCCATTGACGCGTTCGAGGCGAGCGGCAAGACCATGGCCGATGCAGCGCGACTCATGATGTCGTGCACCATGCCGCGCGCGAGCAAGGCATTCCCTAAGGAGCAGGTCGAGCTGCTCAAGGCCGAGGCCGCCGATGCGTTTATCAATATCGTGCTTGCCTGTGGTGGCCCGGCGCTCGATGCGTTGGTGGGCCTGGCCCGTTCCGTGGAGGCCGAGTATCGCGCGCTGAAGGCTGCCCAGTCCGCCCTCGATAATAACGACCTGCTGCGTATGGCTTACGAGGCCCTGCGCGATTACCCTGCCATCCGTGCTGCGTACGAGGGCCGCTTTAAGATGGTCATGATCGATGAGTTTCAGGATACCGACCAGATGCAGGTCGATCTGATCCGTTACCTGACGGGTGCGGGGGAGCGCGCGCTGTGCACCGTGGGCGATGCGCAGCAGTCCATCTATCGCTTCCGTGGCGCCGAGGTCGAGGTGTTCCGTCGTCAGGAGCGCAAGGTGGGCTCGTCTGCCGCGCCCGAGGCGACTGCCGTGGTCGACGCCCCTGCCGGCGAACTCGTCAAACTCGTGCGCAACTTCCGCAGCCACGACGAGGTACTGCGTTACGTGGCACGCGTCTTCGACGGCGATGACGGCGGCCTGATGCAGGGCTTTTTGGATCTTGAGGCGAGCGACGGCCGCAAGGACACGCTGGTGGCAGACGCCTCGCGTCGCCAGGCCCTCTTTGTTGCCGGCGGCAGTACGCAGGAACGCACACAGGCCAAGGCCCGTGCGATCGCCGAGCGATTCCGCGCGCTTGCCGATGCCGGCCAGCCCCAGGGCGGCATGGTGCTGCTGCTGGGCCGCATGACCAACGCCGACGTCTACGCCCAGGCCTTCCGCGACCAGGGGCTCGACTGCGTCATCGCGGGCGGCTCGGTCTTTGCCCAAGCAGCCGAGGTGCAGACGGTGCGCGCCCTGGTTTGTGCGCTCGCCAATCCGGCCGATACGGCGCAGGGCCTTATGCCGCTGCTCGCCTCGCCGATGTTTGCACTCGGCGCCCAGGAGTTCCTGGCGCTGGCGACCAAACTCGACGATCAGACGGGCGAGACGTCGCGCCGCAACATCGATGCGGGCATCATGAGCGATTCCGATGTGCCGGGTTTGCAAGACTTGTCGCTCGTGACGCGCGCCCGCGAGGTGCTGCGGTATGCGCTTCGTCGCGTGGGACGCGATTCGTTCGCCGCCATCGCGCGCGACGTGGTCAATGCTTCCGGCTGGTTCGTGCGTCTGGCGCAGCGCGGCCCCGAGGGCAAGGCCATTGCCGCTAACGTGCTCAAGGCGCTCGATGCCGTGGCCGAGGCAGAGGCCGAGCTCGGCAATTCTCCGCGCTCCATCGCGCTTGCCTTCGACCGCTTCTTGGCGGGCAAGGAGGCCCCGGGCGCGCTTAACGAGGAGGGCGACGGCGCGGTACGCATCATGACCGTGCATGCGTCCAAGGGTCTGGAGTATCCGGTCGTGGCGGTCGCCGAGTGCTTTGACGTGCGTAAGTCCTCGGGTGCGGCACAGATGGGTCGCGTCGAGGGCGGAGCGCAGGTCGTGGCACTGCCGGCACGCTTCGATGGCGTTAAGCTTGCCGACGGAACCTTCGTGAAGGGCGACGACGTCAAAAAACAGTTTGAGCACGCGTTTAAGGGCAAGGGCACGTCGCTGTGGTTGCCGCCGGAGCTTATGGAAGACGTATGCGCGACGGGCTCTCCCGCCGAGGCATTTGCCCGCCTACGTAACGACGATCTGCAGCTTTCGCTCGAGGAGCGGGCCCGCTTGCTCTACGTTGCCATGACGCGTGCGGGCGAGCTGGTGATCTTGGCGATGGATGCCGGCGTGAGCCGCGGCAAGGTGACGGCGCCGACCTTCGATGTTGAGACGGATCTGACCTACGACGTGCTGCGCCGCATCCTGCCGACCGACGCTCTGGACGTGCCGCAGCTCGATAGCGACCGTCTGGTGTTCGACAACTCCCAGCCGGGCGACTACGAGCTCATCTCGCTGGCGGACTTTACGTTTGGTGAGCAGGCGTTTGAGGCTAACGCTTCGCTGGATGCCGAGGGCAGGCTTGTTCGCGGCGATGTCGATGTCGCCGATAATGCTGCGCACTCAACTGTGCCCGGTCCTGCCGACCCCAAGCCCGATTCGTTTGAGCTTGTGTATCCCCAGGCAGTGGGCGTGCGCATGGGCATCTGTCCGTTTCCGGTGCGTGACTCGTATAGCTACTCATCAATCGCCGCGGCACTCCATGCCGAGACGGAAGATCGTGCCGCCGAGGCACATGTGCCCATGGACGAGGCTGGCGATGATGCGGAGTCGGATGGTTCCGAGATGGTCGATGCAGACGTGGCCGCCGTTGAGCCCGCCGGCGACCCCATGGCGCTGGGCTCGGCGTTCCATGCCGCCTGCCAGTGGCTGATCGAGATGGGTGCCGATGCGCTGCCCGCTGAGCGCGCCGATGCGCTGGCGCGTCTGTGGCGCCTGACGCCGGAGCAGCGCGGGCGCTTCGATGTCGCCCTGAATCGCTGGCTCAAGTCAGCTGTTCGTACCGACCTGCTCGCGTGGCCTTGCGTTCGCGCCGAGGTGCCGTTCTTTTCACTGGGCTGCGAGGACGAGGACATCGCTCGCTACGGTGCTTATGCCGAGGGCGCCATCGATGCCTTGGCAACCGACCCGGCGGATCCGTCGCGCGCACTGGTCATCGACTACAAGACGGGTGGCACGCCGGACGAGACGCCGGACCAGCTGCTCGAGAAGCACGCCCTGCAGGCGCGCGTCTACGCTGATGTTCTGCACAAGGCGGGCTTTGAGGCCGTGACCGTCAAGTTCGTTCGCGTGGAGCAAGCGAACCCCGCCATCTTCGTCGAACCCGCCGAGCCCCAAGTAGTCATCTACAATCTCTAGCCCTCAGATAACTTGCGGTGGAATACGGACTGTTTTGGCCAAAAAAGCCGCCAAACAGTCCGCATTTCACCGCAACGCATGGGAGAGCCTGGGGCGGTACAATGGCTCGAACGGTTCAAACGAATAAGGAGCCATCATGCAGCTCATCAAAACGCTTAAGGTGACGCCGGAGGAGCTTTTTGACGCTCTGGCGGGGTCCATCATGCAGGATATCGAGAACGCCACGGGCAAGCGTCCCAGCCGCAACAAGCTCAACGGCTATAAGTACGAGAAGCGTGCCCAGTCCGCAAAAGGCAAGGCCAAGGGCACGGCGATCAAGGTTAAGATCAAGCACTTTGACTACCCGTGTCTCTATGAGGTCCGTTTTCAGTATGCGGCGGGCATCAATACCATGCGCTATGAGGCTGCACCTGCTGGCGATGGTGCCTGCGAGCTCACCTATACCGAGGATTTTCAGGGTGTGGGTGGCAACACGTCTGGTACGCGCGGCAAGCTCGGCCTCTTCTTCTATGAGCGCAAGCTCAAAAGCCACGCCAACCAGACGATTGATCAAATCGTCAAATACATCGAGGGCGAGCGCCGCGTAAAGGCTAATCCCGCCTTCGCCGATGATACTGCCGAAAACGCTTCGGATGTATTCCATTGATATCCTGTGCAAAAGCTTTACCGCTCTTCACATCAACTGCGAACACTTCAGGTTTCGAGTCAGTAGCGAGTGGCCCGACAAAATTAGTTGATGGAAGTACCAAATGAATAAGAATGCCACTACGCAACTGCACATCTATTCCGCCTTTTTCGTTCTCGCGGGATTTGTTTTAAATCGGGGAGTGTTTCTACTTTTCCTTGCGGAGAAAGGAATGTCTGTCACGGAAATCGCGCTTTATCAAGCCCTGTTTAACATTGCAACGGTCGTCCTCGAGCTGCCAACAGGGTTGATAGGCGATTTCTTTGGAAAGAAGTTTTCGATTCAAGTGGGCGTGCTGCTGCTTTTCTTCCATACGGCTGGCATGCTGTTGCTCTCAGGTCCCTTTCTTGTCGTGCTTTCCCTTGTTGAGGCACTCGCCTACTCCCTTCAATCGGGATCCGAACAAGCGCTTTTATATGAAATTGCCCGGAATGCCGGTCAAGGAGAGCGCTTCCTCACCATCAATGCTCGGTTGCTTGCCGCGCAATCAATCGCTACGGGAATGGCAATTGTGCTCGGATCTTTCATTGCCCAAGTATCTTGGAGCGCCCTCTACGTATGTGTCTCCATTTTCTATCTCCTGCAGCTTTTCCTTCTGTATCCCATTGAGAGGACGGAAGCGACCCGTTCTGAAAGCTCTGAAAAGGGAAGGTTTGACACAGCCAAGATGTTCAGACGCGAAACCTGGCGTGTTGGAGAATCCGCTTTTGCGGTACTGCTTCTTCTAATCGGCACAAGCATGCTCGATGGATTCTATGGGAGTTATTACAACTTGAATCAGTTGGTATTCGACGCATTTGATGCTCCCGTCTCCATAATAGGAATCTTTTTCGGTGCATCCTATGCAGTAAATGCGACGGCCTACATTGCAGCAGATTTCTTCTCGTCGCGTTTCGGGAAAAGAAATACCATGCTCGGCTCGATGCTAATCGAGGCTGGCCTTTTCATGATTCTTCCGTGGTTCGCTTCAAATCCGCTGTGTTTGTTTGGCCTTAGCATGGTGCTTTGTTTTCTCCCAGAAGTGGTGTACATCACTTCGGAAAACTTAATCCAAGACGCGATAGCGGACGATCTCCGCGCGACGATCCTTTCCGTCGCGTCTCTGGTAAGGGCTCTCTTTTCCGCAATGTTTTTCTCCATATTTGGACATGTGTTGGGGTTATATCCCATTCAGATAGCGCTCGGTATTATCGGTGCAATCTCGATAGCAATTACCGCCGTTGTTTCATTAAAAATGGTAGAAATACAGGTTTCCAAGAAATGATATATCGATTGACGAGTTATCCGAAGCGTCGAGCCTTCTTGATGGACATGACTATTCGTCACAAATCATTCCGCGCATCGCCGGGGTTCCAGTAATACTCGATATATCTGGGTGCCCTCATTCCCCTTTTTGAAGGTCCCAAAAAGACTACCCGTGTTGGTTTGGCTAGGTTCGGGTGCTGTCCGTGCCGTGGGGTAAAATCGTTCAGTCAGAACACGAACCCGCATCGGAGCTCATCACATGGCATTCGTCCATCTGCACAACCACACTGTCTTCTCTATGCTCGACGGCGCAACCCGTATCCAGGATATGGTCAACCGCGCCGTTGAGCTGGGCATGCCCGCCGTGGCCATTACCGACCACGGCTACATGTATGGCGTGCCCGACCTGGCGCTGGCCTGCGACGCCGTTAACCACAACACGCCCGAGTACAAAACCTGGAGTCACGACAAGGCCTTCTTGGAAAAGGACCGCCGCGACGAGCTGGTGGAGCCCGATCCCGAGGAAAACCCGCGCGAGCGTGCCCAGTACGTCAAAGACATGGCCATGTGGGACGAGAAGGGCAACATCGACGAGCTCAAGCCGCCCCTGGTCATCAAACCCATCTTTGGCTGCGAGGTCTACTTTACGCCGGACGAGACGCTCGCCCGCGACCATAAGCCCGAGCTCTACCACATGATTCTTCTGGCCAAGGACCAGGAGGGTTACGTCAACCTGATGCAGACGGTCTCCGAGGCCGCCGTGCAGGGCTTTTACTACAAGCCGCGCGTGACGCTCGACAACCTGCGCCGCCACGCCAAGGGCATGATCTGCACGAGCGCCTGCATCGCGGGCATCATCCCCAAATACATCGACCGCGGCGACATGGAAGGCGCCATCAAGTGGGCCGAGACCTTCCGTGACACCTTCGAGCCCGGCGACTTCTACATCGAGATCCAGGAACACGGCATCACCACCGACAACGGCCTGACCGACGAGCAGATGGACCGCACGCTCATCGACATCGCCAAGCAGGTGGGCGTCAAGGTCATCGCCACCAACGACTTCCACTACCTGCGCCGCGAGGACGCGCCCGTGCAGGACGTCATCATGTGCATCGGCATGAACGCCAAGGTCGACGACCCCAACCGCATGCGCATGACCGGCTCGGAGTTTTACATGAAGACCGAGGAGGAGATGCGGGCGATGTTCCCGTATTGCCCCGAGGCCTGCGACAACACGCTCGAGATCGCCGACAAGTGCTACGTTGAGCTGGACTGGGACTCCATCATCCTGCCGCGCTTCCCGTTGCTCGATCCCGGCGAGACGCATGAGAGCCAGTTCCGCCGCGAGTGCGAGAAAGGTCTGCGCCAGCACTATGGTGACGACTGGGCCACACGCGAGATCGGTGGCGTCAACATCAAAGAACGCTTTGAGTACGAATACAAGGTCATCTGCGACAAGGGCTTTGCCGCCTACTTTTTGATCGTTGCCGAGTACGTGCAATGGGCCAAGGACAACGGCATCGGCGTCGGCCCCGGCCGTGGCTCGGCCGCCGGCGCTATCGTCGCCTACGCCATGAACATCACCGCGTTCGACCCGCTCGAGAACGGCCTGATGTTCGAGAGGTTCCTGTCCCCGCAGCGTACCGAGATGCCCGATATCGATATGGACTTCGACGATGAGCGGCGCCTCGAGGTCGTGGAGCACGTTCGCCAGCTCTACGGCCCCGAGAAGGTCACCCACGTCATCACCTACTCGACCATTAAGGCCAAGCAGGCCATCAACGACGCCGCGCGCGTTTTGGACTACCCGGTCTACATGGGCCAGCGCCTGTCCAAGATGGTCTCGAGCGACCCCAAGGTCAAGCTCAAGCAGGTGCTCGAAAAACAACCCGGCAAAGAGGATCTGTTTAACCCCGACTTTGCCGAGGCCTATAAAAAGGACGACGACGCCCGCCGCATCATCGACACGGCGCTCTCGATTGAGGGCCTCACCCGTGGCGAGGGCGTGCACGCGTGCGCCGTTCTGATCTGCCGCGACCCCGTCAACGAGCATGTGCCCACCAAGCTCGACACCAAGGGCGGCGTCGAGATTACCCAGTACGAGGGCCATACCGTTGCCGACATGGGCCTGCTCAAGATGGACTTCCTTGGCCTGCGCACGCTGACGGTTATCTCCAAGGCCAAGGCAAACATCAAAAAGAACTTCGGCATCGACATCAAAGAGGAAGAGATTCCCTTTGACGATCCCGAGATCTTTAAGCTCATGGGCTCCGGCCACACCGCCGGCGTCTTCCAGGTCGAGTCCGCCGGCATGACGGCCACGATCAAGAACATGAAACCCACCGAATACAAGCACGTCGTGGCATTGATCGCTCTGTACCGCCCGGGCCCGCTGGGCGCCGGCATGGTTTCGTCCTACATCAACCGTATGAACGGCAAGGAGCCGGCCGTCTCCTACGACGACCGCCTGGACGACATCCTGGGCGAAACCTACGGCACCATGGTCTACCAGGAGCAGGTTATGCTCATCTCCGTCGAGATGTGCGGCTTCTCCAAGGGCGAATCGGACTCGCGTATCCGTAAGCCCGTGGCTAAGAAAAAGATCAAGCTGCTCACGTCGACGGTGCTCCACTGGGAGGATGGCTCGGACGAGACCACCTACGACCACTGGATGAACGGTGCTATCAAGAACAACTACACGCGCGAGGTCGCCCAGAAGATTTGGGACGATGTTCTCGAGTTCGCGTCTTACGCCTTTAACAAGTCGCACTCCGCCGGCTACGCCATCCTGGTTATGCAGACGGCGTGGCTCAAGGCGCACTATCCGCACGAGTACATGGCGGCCGTTCTGACGTCCTACACGGGCAAGACCGACAAGATCGTTCATTACGTCTCGGCGTGCCGCCACGACGGCATCCCCGTGCTGTCGCCAGATGTCAACGAGTCCGGTACCGAGTTCACGGCTACCAAGGAGGGCGTGCGCTTTGGTCTGGCCGGCATCCGCGGCGTGGGCACTGGCGTGGCGCAGGCGATTATCGCCGAGCGCGAGGCGGGCGGCCCGTTTAAGACGCTGCACGACTTTGTCGAGCGCGTGGACTCGAGCCAGGCCAACCGTCGCGTGATCGAATCGCTCATCAAGGCAGGCGCCTTCGACTCCACGGGGTATCCGCGTCGCCAGATGATGCACTTTGTGGATAAGAACAACCCCGAGAACATCATCGATGCCGCCGTGAAGCGCCAAAAGGATCGCGCGAGCGGCCAGACGTCGTTCTTCGATATGTTCGGCGACGTTGAGGGCTCGGGCTTTGAGGTGAGCGTGCCCGATCCGGACGGCCAGGAGTGGGACCGCCACCTTAAGCTGAGCCAGGAGAAGGAGGTTCTGGGCATCTATGTCTCGGACCACCCGTTGCGCCCGTTTGAGTATGCACTTAGCAAAGCGCGCGACTTCTCGTTCTCGCAGATCGACACCGGCTATGAGGTGCAAAACCCCACGGGCGGTACCATCAACCAGGAGATTCCCGAGGGCAAGGCGCTGTGGTGGGCCGGCATGGTCTCGAGCGTGTCCAAGCGCGTGACCAAAAACGGCGACCCCATGGGCATCGTGCAGCTCGAGGACATGGAAGGCGAGGCCACGGTCGTGGTGTTCCCCAAGACCTACAAGGAGGCCGAGGGGTATCTGTACGGCGAGGTCGATCCCGAGACCGGCGCGCAGCTGTCCGACGCGTTTGTGCGCATTAAGGGCAAGCTCGAGCGCTCGGACCGCGGCGACCAGATCATCGCGCAGGAGATTGTGCCGCTGGAGCTTAGCGAGGAGAAAAACAAGCCCAAGGTCTTTGAGGTCATGGTGCCCAACAGCCGCTTTAGCCAGGGCAATATGGCGCGCCTGGCCACGGTGCTCACCACCAACCCGGGCGGCGACCGCGTGGAGATCTTTATCGAGCAGGTGGACGGGCGCGTACTGCGTGCCGAGGTGCCGGCCAAGGTCAACGCACGCTCGATTCCGCTGCTGGCAGAGGCCAAGGCCATCGTGGGTAACCAAGGCCGCGTGACGGTAATTTAAGGACGGCGTTGGCGGGGTAGCTAATTTGGGACGGGGCTATTTTAGCTACCCTTTGACTGACGGCGAATGAGTCGGGGTCGGAATGCATCTCAACCGACATATGGGGGTAGCTAAAATAGCCCCGTCCCAAATTAGCTACCCCGGGTGAGATTGGAGGAAGTGATGACGCAGGGGACGTTTGCGCAGGCGCTCCGTAAGGAGGCGGCGCTCAGCAGTACCTTTATGAAGGGGCGCTCGCTCATGCTCAACGGTGCCGTGCTGTCGTTTGAGGACTCCGACTCGCGCTTCTCCAAAAACGTGACTATCGAGGGCTCGGTGCGCGGCTCGCGCGGTGACCTGTACAAGACGCACGTGGCGCTCGATATGGACGAGCACGAGGTGATCGACTACGACTGCGATTGCCCCGCTGCCTTCCGCTATTCCGGCATGTGCAAGCACGCCATCGCCACGGCGTTGGCGTATCTGGATGCCAGCGGCGCCGAGCCCGTTGAGGGCCTGCGCACGCCGGTCCGCACGTTTACGGCACCGCCCGTACAATCCAAACAGCCCACACGCCCCGCGCCCACCGCATCTGCGGTCAACCCCAACTTTCCCTTCCCGGCACCCGTCCCCACGAGCCCGAGCCTTGTGGCGGCGCTTTCCGATCTTTCGGACGCGCGCATGGACGAGCTCGTGGCCATGCGTCGCAAGCTCGCCGGCACCATCGACCCCGATGCGCCCAAAGCGGTGCTGGAGCCCTCGCTGGTGCCGTACTACAATCCGCTGTTTGCCGATCGCTTTAACTGGGCGCTCGAGTTTCGCATTCGCTGCGGTTCGGTGTCCTACGTGGTTAAGGATATCGACGGCATGGCCGATGCCTATGTGCGCGGCGGTACGTTCTCCTATGGCAAGAAGCTCACGTTTGCCCATGTGTCCGAGGCTTTCGATGACGTGTCGACAAAGCTGCTCGACTTTATCGCAATGACGGTCGCCTACCTAGGCGATATTACGAGCTCGCGCTCGGCATCGTATGACTTTGCCCGCAGCGGCTTTGTCGCCGAGCGTCAGTTGCCGGTATCCGAATATTCCGTCGTGTCCGTGCTGGACCTGCTGCGCGGCAGGACCATGTCCTTTGAGCCTGCTTGGTCGCGGGGGACGACGACGCATCGCGCCTACGAGGTGGCCGTCGAGCCGTCGCCGCAGGGGGAGGGCGAAGTCCCGGCTAAGCGCCCGCCGCTCCTTGCCGCCAAGATTGCACCGGCGGCGGGAGGCAGCTACGACCTGCGCCTTCCGGCCGATACGTATTGCTTTGTCGCGAGCGACGCAGCCTATCTGGTCGATACGCGCCGAGCACGCCGTACCGACACGGTGTTTGCCCAACATGCGGCGCCGTTCCTGTCGCACTTGTTGCCCTGCCGCACGCCGGTCCATATCGCCGCCGACCAGGTGGGCGAGTTCTGCCGCATGGCGCTGCCTATCTTGCGCGACTACACCGACCTGACCGCTCCCGCCGCGCTCGACGCTGTGGCGCCCGAGCCGAGTTTTGCCATGGCGATTGGCGTCGACGATGGTCTTGTGACCTGCAAAATTACGGTTTCCTACGGCGACTGGTCGGCAGATCTCTTTAGTCTGGGCGCTCCGGGCAGCCCCTTCGAAGAGCAGCGCCCGGGCGTGCCGCCGCGCGATGAGGTGGCAGAGTTTCGCATTATGGACACGGCAGCCCTGTACTTCGATTTCTACGAGGGCGGCCTGGCGTTTGAGGAACGCGACGACGCCCGCCTGTTCCACTTGCTGACCGAGGGCCTGTCTGCCCTGTCCGAGCTGGGCGAGGTCATGCTCAGCGACCGCCTGCGCCAGATTTCGGTCCGTCCTGCGCCCAAGCTTTCGGTGCGTGCGACCGTCAAGAGTAACCTGCTCGACGTCGAACTGGGCGCGAGCGGGCTTTCGGCGGCTGACCTTGCCATCTATCTCGATTCGTATAAGCGCCACCAGACGTTCGCGCGCCTTACGTCCGGCGATATCGTGCGCCTGGACGAGGGCGCTCGTGCCGCGTTTGGTCTTGCCGAGGACCTTGGCGTCGATGCCGTCGACCTGCTCGATGGCGTGTCGCTTCCCGCGTCGAGCACCCTGTTTGTCGACAGCATGATCGCGCGCACGCCGGCGCTCGAGGCCGATCGCGACGCGGCGTTCCGCCGCACTGTCGAGCGCCTGGACACGCTCGGCAAGATGGACTTTACGGTACCCGCCTCGCTCAAGGCCACGCTGCGCGGCTATCAGGTTGACGGCTATCAGTGGCTCGGCTCGCTCGAGCACCTGGGCCTTGGCGGCATCTTGGCCGACGATATGGGCTTGGGCAAAACGCTGCAGATGATCGCGCACATTCTGGCGCGCGTGGAAGCGGGGGATACCAAGCCCACGCTCGTGGTATGCCCCGCGTCGCTTGTGTACAACTGGACTGCCGAGCTGGAGCGCTTTGCCCCCTCGCTTGATGTGTGCGCCATTGTGGGCGCCAAAGCGCAGCGCCGCGTGCAGATAGCCGGAGCCGACGAGCATAACGTGGTCGTGACGTCGTATGACCTCATGCGCCGCGATATCGACGAGTATGCCGAGCAGGACTTTGCCCGCGTGGTGCTCGACGAGGCCCAGTACATTAAAAACCCGCTCACGCAGGTAGCGCGCGCCGCCAAGCGCCTGCCGGCCGGCGTGCGCTTTGCCCTGACGGGCACGCCCATCGAAAACCGCCTGTCCGAGCTCTGGAGCATCTTCGACTTTTTGATGCCGGGCCTTCTGGGCACGCGCGACTCATTTGCCAAGCGCTTTGAAAGTCCCGTCGAGCATGCTGAGGGCGATAGTGCCGCTCGTCTGCAGGCGCTCGTATCGCCGTTTGTGCTGCGTCGCGTCAAGGAAGAGGTGGTGGCCGACCTGCCCGAGAAGATCGAGGATACGGTGATGGCGCAGCTTACCGGCGAGCAGCGCAAGCTCTACCTGGCAAACCAGGACCGCATCGCCCAGCAGGTTCAGCACCGCGAGGCATCCGAGTTTAAGAAAAACAAGCTCAAGGTACTTGCCGAACTCACCAAGCTACGCCAAATCTGCTGCGACCCGCATCTGCACTATGCGGACTACAAGGCGGGAAGCGCTAAGCTCGATACGTGTATGGAGCTCGTTCACGGCGCGCTCGACGGCGGTCATCGCATCTTGCTGTTCAGCCAGTTTACGGGCATGCTCGATATCATTGGCAAGCGCCTGGCCAAGGAGGACATCGCCTTCCTTAAGCTCACGGGCGCATCGTCTAAGGAGAGCCGCGCCAAGATGGTTGCGCAGTTCCAGGCAGGCGAGGTGCCGGTGTTCTTGATTTCGCTCAAGGCGGGCGGCGTGGGCCTTAATTTGACGGCTGCCGACGTGGTCATCCACTACGACCCGTGGTGGAACGTGGCGGCGCAGGACCAAGCGACCGACCGTGCCCACCGTATTGGCCAGCAGCACACCGTGACCGTGTACAAACTCATCGCCAAGGACACGATCGAGGAACGCATTATGCAGATGCAGGAGTCCAAGCGCGATCTGGTCAACAGCGTGCTCGGCGGCGACGGCATCTCATCGGCACTGTTTACGCGCGAGGATGTTCTGGCACTGCTCGGTGGCGACGGTCGCTAACCCGCTCGGGTGGGGCCGCCAGGGCGGATAGTACGCGCCACCCCACCGTTCCCGCCCGTTATGTGTTCATTTGCCATGCCGTGGATGGTTCGCCTGCCTTTGGGCATAAGAAGCATCAGGAATATTGGCACATCAGCAAAGGAGAACATCATGGCGAAATTCTTTAAGGACTCCGACGGCAAGCTCGTTGCCGCCCTTGGCGACGGCGTTGCAACCCCTGCCGGCTGCACGGAGCTGACGGCAAACACCGAGGATGCGGCGCACGAGAAGCATGTGCCTGTTGTCGAGATTGAGCGCGACGGCCACGTCATTCGCGCACGTGTGGGCTCGACGGAGCACCCCATGCTGCCCGAGCACTACATCGAGTGGATCGCGCTTGAGGCCGAGGGCCGCCTGGAGGTCCATTACCTTGAGCCCGGCATGAAGCCCACGACGTTTTTCGCTGGCGGCTCCAAGACCGGTACCGTCTATGCCTACTGCAACCTGCACGGGCTGTGGTCCGCGACGTTCTAGGAGCGCGCCCCCGCTCGGGGTATCATAGCTAGCATATGCACATGCGAGCGCCGGCTGCATTATGCGACCGGCGCTTTTACTACGACAACGACGATTTACGACGGAAAGGGCTGGGCCATGAAGCTCGCACTTGCACAGATCGATATGCGCCTGGGTGACATCGAAGGCATTTGCGGCCGCATCGAGGACCAGGCTCGCCTGGCTCATGAGCGCGGCGCGCGCGTGCTGTGCGTTCCGGCCCCGCTCTTTATGGGCGCCATGCCGGGCAGCCTGGTGGGCGCTGCCGATTTTGAGCACGATATGCTGACGGGCCTGACGGGCGTTGCCGAGCGCATCCAAGAGCTCGATATGATCTGCATCGTGCCCGCTGCGGTTTCGTTTGAGGGCCAGCCCCTGCTTGACTATATGATGCTTAAGGATGGTCGCGTGGTGCCTGCGCGCGCAAGTATTGCCCTGCAGCGCGGTGAGAACAACGACACACGTTGGGCACCGCCGGTGTTTGACGTGGACGGCGTGCGCATCGCTGTGGTGTTTGACCTGGATCGCGAGCTCGAGATGCTGCCGACCGGCGTCGACCTCATTGCCTATTTCCAGTTTAATGCGTTTGACATGACCGATCGCGAGACCGCCGCCGTCGCCGCCGTGCGCAGCGGTGCTTACCGCAAGATCGCCTCCAAGCGCAGCGTATGGTTTGCCTGCATGGCGCCGGTCGGCGCCTATGACGAGTCGGTGTATACCGGCGGGTCGTTTGTGCTCGACGATTGCGGTCGCGTGGTGGCCCAGGCGCCGTGTTTTGAGGAGAGCCTGCTGGTTCAGGAGATTCAACGCGGCGTGATGCTCGATGCCCCGGAGGACCATGAGCTGCCCCAGTTTCGCTCCGAGGAGTGGCTGTGGCAGGCGCTGGTGCTTGCCGTGCGCGACAATGCCCGCGCCCACGGTGCGTCGCGTGCTGTGGTGGCACTCGAGGGTGACTTGCCGTCGTCCCTGCTGGCGGCGCTGGCCGTCGACGCTCTGGGCCCGCGCAATGTGATTGGCCTGGTGCTGGGGCGCAACCGTATCTTTACGCCGGCGCAAGAAGAGGCCGAGGCTGCCCGCTGTGCCGCCGTCCGCGCCATCGCCGAGCGTCTGCACATTCGCACCGTCGAGCGCGATGCACCGGATGCGGCGCGTGTGCTCGATCGCGACGTGTCGGCGGGCGATGCCGAGCGTCTGCGCTCGCGCACGTTGGGCCTCATGCTGGAGGACACGGCGCTCGAGCTGGGTGCGATGGCGCTGAGCCCGCTGTCCAAAACCGAGTACGCGCTGGCGGCGCCGGCGCTTTGCGGCGGCTACCAGGGCGATTACGCGCCCTTTGGCGATGTGTACCTGTCGACGCTTGAGTTTGTGGCGCGTGTGCGCAACCGCACGTCTGCCGTGGTGCCCCAAGAGCTCGTGACGCTCAACGCGGTGGAAGATTGTATGGAGCGCGTGCTGGCGCAAGCGCTCTCGACGCTCGACGGTCCGGTCGATATGCTCGACCGCGCGGCACAGCTGCTCGGCGGGCTTGAGCCGGGTGAGGTCGATGGCGCGCTCGA
>URYT01000023.1 GCA_900552185.1 uncultured Collinsella sp.
GAGTAAGCGGCCTTGACCATGCCCGGGCCACCGGTGGCGAGGATGATGTCGACGTCGCGCATGACCATGTTAGTCAGCTCGATGGAGGGGACATCGACCCAGCCGATGATGCCCTCGGGGGCGCCGGCCTTGACGGCGGCGTCAAGCACGAGCTTGGCGGCGGCGATGGTGCACTTGGCGGCAGCCGGGTGCGGGGAGATGATGATGGCGTTGCGGGTCTTCAGGCAGATCAGCGTCTTGAAGATCGCGGTGGAGGTGGGGTTGGTCGTCGGGATGACGGCGCCCACGATGCCGATGGGCTCGGCGATCTTGGTGATGCCGTAAGCCTCGTCGCGCTCCAGGACACCACAGGTCTTGGTGTTCTTGTAAGCGTTGTAGATGTACTCTGCGGCGTAGTGGTTCTTGATGACCTTGTCCTCAAGAACGCCGCGGCCGGTCTCCTCGATGGCCATCATCGCCAACGGGATACGAGCCTTGTTGGCGGCCATGGCGGCCTCATAGAAGATCTTGTCGACCTGCTCCTGCGTGTACGTAGCAAAAAGCGCCTGGGCCTCTCGCATCTGAGCGAGCTTGGCCTCAAGCGCCTCTACGTTGTCCACAATTGCGGGAGTAGTGTTTTCCGGTGACTTTTTCACCATTTGTGTCTCCTTGCGATCGGAGATTTACCCTACGCCTTGCATGATAGCAAGAAATTATTCGGCGAACGGTAAGATTCCTCTAAAAGGCACACTAAAACGCTTCAATAAAATGAATCGTTTTAACTAAAACTATCTGCCTGCTGCATCGCCCCGCTCATTGGGTACAGACTCTCATGAGTATTTCAATGGGAAAACGGGACATCTGTTTGATAATCGCTATTCGCGGGTCGCGGTTGAGTTGGACACACAGGCGGTGCAGCTACTCGATTACATCCATTTCAATCCCGTGTAAGGTGCGTCCGACTCGCTCGAGGCGTACCGTTAGTTACAAGGCATACCAGCTGCGCTATGATCCCTTTGACATCTGCAAACCCTCATATAAGTCTGTCCCCAATGAGTGCAAAAAGGCACCCTCATTGGGGAGGGCGCCTTTGGTAAGTTCTATGTGAACGCGAGGTCTTTGACCCGGAGAGTCCGAGGTACTTGTTGGTAAGACCTTATTTAGGAGCGCGCAACCTTGCCGGACTTGAGGCAGGTGGAGCAAACGTTCATCTTGCGACGGTGACCATCGACGACGACGTAGACGCGCTGGATGTTGGGGCGGAACTTACGGTTGGTGACGCGGTGAGAGTGGCTGATGGAGCGACCGGCAACGGGGTGCTTACCGCAAACTTCGCAAACTTTGGACATAACTGACCCTCCTTGGGCGACAAACGAACATGTCGCGTTAACAAACAAGCCTGAACTATAGCACAGAAGCAGCTCCCTGTGCGTAATCTACACAGAGATATTCCTCTTTTGGCGATAGTGCTCACGCCACGGCCCTGGACGTAGATCCGATTTGCGTGCAGCAGAGGGGATTATGCCAGCTCGTGCGTGCGTTTTCAAGCTCGTCCCACAAATATATATAGGTTTATGGAGCATTGGGCTCCGTTTACGGATTGCTCTGTATTTATGCTCGCAATTAAGCTCGAGGTTGGCTACACTATCCCTTGACCATTAAAGGGGTACGAGATACCCACATGGAATTACATTGCTGCCAAAGAGCAGCCCTTCCTGTGGGTGTCTGGTCCGCTTTGAGCGGTCGGGCATCTATTTTTTTGACTGTGTCAGCAGTCAAGACATGTGAGGAAGGAGATCGATGGGCACGACTTCCCCCAAGGCGGTCATCATGGACGAGACCGCCGTCAATCGAGCAATGACCCGCATCGCGCACGAGATTCTCGAGCGCAACGAGGGCTGTGAAGACCTCGCTCTGGTCGGCATCGTCACGCGCGGCGACCTTCTGGCAAAGAAGCTCGCCGAGGAGATCAAGGAGATCGAGGGCGTCGACGTTCCGCTCGGCAGCCTGGACATCAGCTTCTACCGCGATGACTATGCGACCAATTTCGCTCCCGCGATCCACGCTACCAACATTCCCTTCAGCGTCGACGGCAAGCGCGTCGTGCTGGTGGACGACATCCTGTATACGGGCCGTACCATCCGCGCCGCTCTCGACGCCGTCATGGACCTGGGCCGTCCGAGCCGCATTGAGCTGGCAGTCCTCGTTGACCGCGGCCACCGCGAGCTCCCCATCTCGCCGGACTTTGTCGGCAAGAACGTTCCCTCGTCGCATGAGGAGAACGTGCACCTATATATGAAGGAAGTCGACGGCCACACCGCTGTCGAGATTAATGACGTCGCGCCGGGTTCCCACGTGGGCTCCGCGCCGCTGGGAGGTGAGTAGTACCGTGGCGTTCAACCATAAGCACCTGATCGACATTACCGAGTACTCCGAAGAGGATATCAAGCTCATCCTCGAGACCGCCAAGGCGTTCTCCGAGGTCAACGAGCGTGCCATCAAGAAGGTCCCCACGCTCAAGGGCAAGACCATCGTCAACATGTTCAACGAGCCCTCGACGCGCACCCGCAGCTCTTTCGAGCTCGCCGAGAAGCGTCTTTCGGCCGACTGTCTTAACTTTGGCGGCTCCTCGACCTCCACGGTCAAGGGCGAGAGCCTCGTCGACACCGTTGAGACCCTCAACGCTTATAAGATCGACTGCATTGTCGTGCGCGACAAGCACGCCGGCGCTCCCTACATCGTCACGCAGAACTCGCCCGCAAGCGTCATCTGCGCCGGTGACGGCAAGCACAACCATCCTACGCAGGCCCTGCTCGACCTGTACACCATCTGGGAGCACAAGGGTGACTTCCACGGTCTGAAGGTCGCCGTCGTCGGCGATATCGCCCACTCCCGCGTTTGCGGCTCGCTGATCCCCGCCCTTAAGATCATGGGCTGTGAGACCTACGCCGTCGCCCCCGGCACGCTGCTGCCGCCGTCGCCCGAGGTCCTGGGCTGCGACCACGTGACGAGCGACCTCGATTCCGTCCTGCCCGAGCTGGACGTCGTCTACATGCTGCGCGTGCAACAGGAGCGCCTCGAGGGTGCCCCGTTCCCGACCATTCGCGAGTACCACAAGCTCTTCGGCCTGACCAAGGACCGCGAGAAGCTCATGAAGCCCGACGCGATCATCTGCCACCCGGGCCCCATCAACCGCGGCGTCGAGTTCGACTCCTATATGGCCGACCACCCGCAACGCTCCGTCATCCTGGAGCAGGTCTACGCCGGTATCTGCGTGCGTATGGCTATCCTGTATCTGCTGCTTGGAGGTGCCGATAATGGCCTTGCTTCTTAAGAATGCCCACGTCGTCGACCCGTCCGTCGAGCTTGACGGTGTCGTTGACGTCCTGATCGACGGCGACAAGATCGCCGAGGTCGGCGAGAATCTCGCCGTCGAGGGGGCCGAGGTCCGCGACCTTTCCGGCAAGTACCTCGTCCCCGGCCTGGTGGACATGCACGTTCACCTTCGCGAGCCCGGCTACGAGGTCAAAGAGGACATCGAGAGCGGCACCCGCGCAGCTGCCAAGGGCGGCTTTACCGGCGTGTGCGCCATGCCCAACACCGATCCCGTCACCGATAACGGCACTGTCGTGGAGTTCGTCAAGTCCCGCGCTGCCGAGGTCGGCCACTGCCGCGTCTATCCGTCGGGCGCCATGACCCGCGGTCTTAAGGGCGAGGCCATGTCCGAGATGGGCGATATGGTCGCCCACGGCGCCGTCGCCTTCACTGACGACGGTCGCGGCGTGCAGGGCGCGGGCATGCTCCGTCGCTGCATGGACTACGGCAAGATGTTCGGCAAGGTCTTTATGAGCCACTGCCAGGACGAGGATCTGGTCGGCCACGGCCAGATCAACGAGGGCAAGGTCTCGACCCGTCTGGCCCTCGAAGGCTGGCCGGCCGCCGGTGAGGAGCTTCAGATCGCCCGCGATATCGAGATTGCCAAACTGACCGGTGCTAAGCTGCACATCCAGCACATCTCCACCGCTCACGGCCTCGAGCTCGTGCGTGCCGGTAAGGCCGCCGGTGTCCAGGTGACCTGCGAGGCCACTCCGCACCACATGTTCCTGACCGAGAACGACCTGGACGAGACTTACAACACCTCGCTCAAGGTCAATCCGCCGCTGCGTACCGACGAGGACGCCGAAGCCATCCGTCAGGGTGTCATCGACGGCACCGTCGACGTGATCGTCACCGACCACGCTCCGCACACCCCGTGGGAGAAGGCCCGCGAGTTCGAGCTCGCGCCCTTTGGCATGATCGGTCTCGAGACCTCTTTGTCGCTCGTGCTCACCGAGCTGGTCAACACAGGCAAGATGAGCATGGGCCGCATGGTCGAGCTCATGGCCATCAAGCCGCGCGAGATCCTGGGCCTCGACCAGGTTCAGGTCAAGGCGGGCTCTGTTGCCGACCTGACCGTGTTTGACCCCTCCGCAACCTGGACGGTTGGCGAGGACGGTTACGAGTCGCGCGCCGAGAACTCCGGTTTTGCCGGCCGCACGCTCACCGGTCGTGCCACCGATGTGTTTGTCGGCGGTAAGCAGACTCTTTCCGACGGCTGCATCTGCTAGCATAGCTTTATCGCTTTTGTGCGCGGCGCCCTTGCGGTGCCGCGCTTTCTATTCTTTTAGACCATGCAACCGCATGGGGGATTGGAGCGTCTATGCCCACACCTTCCACTGCACGCATGCACGACTTCGAGGTCGTCTCGAACCGGGAGATCGCCGACGGCATCTTCTCGCTCGTCATCTCGGCCCCCAAGCTTGCAAGTGCGCTCAAGCCCGGTCAGTTTGTGAACATCGCCGTACCCGGCGATGCGTCCTCGCTGCTTCGCGTGCCCCTGAGCTACTACCGCGCCGATGCCGAGGCCGGCACCGTCGAGCTGTGGTACGCCGTCGTGGGCGATGATACCCGTCGTTTGTCCCAGATGGGCCCTGGCTCCACCTCTAACCTGCTGGGCCCCGGTGGCCGTGGCTGGATGGCGCCCGAGGGCACCAGGAAGGCCCTGCTCGTCGCCGGTGGCATCGGCGTTCCGCCTGTGCTGTGTCTTTCCGGCATGCTTGCCGAGCAGGGTGTTGATGTGGACGTGTGCTTGGGCTTTGGTACTGCTACCAAGGCTGTGGGTGTCGATGAGTTCCGCGCGCTGGGCGCCACGGTTAACGTGTGCACCGATGACGGCACGCTCGGCACGCATGGTTTTTGCACCGACCCGGCAGCCGAGCTGCTCGGCGAGGGCGGCTACGACTACGTCGCCAGCTGCGGCCCCGCCGTCATGATGAAGAAGGTCGCTGCTGCTGCCGCCGAGGCCGGTGCGTACTGCGAGGTGTCGCTCGAGCGCATGATGAGCTGCGGCTTTGGCGCCTGCAACACCTGCAACGTCGAGACGGTCGACGGTATGAAGGGCGCCTGCATGTGCGGCCCCGTGTTCGATGCTTCCAAGGTGGTGGTCTTCTAGTGGGTACCGTGAACATGGCCGTCGATTTCGGCGGCGTCAAGATGCAAAACCCCATCAACACCGCAGCCGGTACCTTCGGCTACGGTTGGCAGTTCCAGAACTTCTTCGATGTTTCCCAGCTGGGCGCCATCACCACTAAGGGCTGCGCCGCCGAGCCCTGGCCGGGCAACCCTGCGCCCCGCATGGCCGAGATTCCCGGCGGTATGATCAACTCCGTGGGCCTGCAGAACCCCGGTGTCGCCGCCTTCGCTCGTGAGTCCGGCCCGTGGCTCGAGCAGCTGTCCAAGGACGGTTGCCAGGTCATTTGTCAGGTTGCTGGCCACTCCGTTGACGAGTTTGTGCGCGCGCTCGAGATGTATGTCGAGCTATGCCCCTGGGCTGCCGGCTATGAGATCAACGTGAGCTGCCCCAACATCGCCGCCGGCGGTGCCGCCATGGGCTCTACGCCCGAGGGCGCTTCTTCCGTCATGGCCGCCTGCCGCAAGGTGACCGATAAGCCGCTGTTCGTCAAGATGGCTCCGGTTAATGTCGCCGAGATTGCCAAGGCACTCGAGGCCGCCGGCGCCGACGGCCTTTCGGTCATTAACTCAATCCAGGGCATGGCCATCGACGTTCATACCCGTAAGTCCCGCGTGGCCAAGCCCAAGGGCGGCCTTTCGGGCCCGCTGTGTCACCACATCGCCGTGCGTATGGTCTGGGAGGTTGCCCAGGCCGTCGATATCCCCATCAACGGTGTCGGCGGCGTCATGACCGGCGAGGATGCGGCCGAGTTTATCCTGGCTGGCGCTACCTGCGTGTCGGTCGGCATGGCCAACTTCGTCGATCCATGCGCTTCGCTCAAGATCGCGCACGAGCTCGAGGCCTGGGCTGAGTCCCAGGGCGTGAAGGACATCAACGAGCTGGTAGGTGCTTTCGAATGCTAGAGACCGATGCCCGCGACCGCGTTATCGTCGCCCTCGACTGCGACCGTGAGCGTGCGCTCGAACTCGCCCATGAGCTTTCGGGCCATGCCGCATGGCTCAAGGTGGGTATGACGCTCTATTACGCCGAGGGCCCCGAGATCGTCAAGACGTTCAAGGACCTTGGCTTTAAGGTCTTCCTCGACCTTAAGTTCCATGACATTCCGCATCAGGTGCGCGGCGCTGCCCGTTCGGCCTCGCTTGCCGGTGCCGACCTGCTTTCGGTCCACGGCTTGGGTTCGGGCGCCATGCTCGCTGCCTGCCGCGAGGGTGCCGAGGAGGCGCGCGAGGACCGCGCCAAGCTCGTCGCCATCACCGTGCTCACGAGCATGAATCAGGATGCCTTGAGCGAGATCGGCGTCGAGTCGCCCGTGGCCGAGGAGGCCGCCCGCCTGGCAAAGCTCGCTCAGGCCAACGGCATCGATGGCATTGTGTGCTCGCCGATGGAGGCTCACGACATGCGTGAGCTGCTGGGCCCTGATGCCCTGATCGTGACTCCGGGTGTGCGTCCGGTGGGTGCCGCCCTTGGTGACCAGTCCCGCGTGGCGACGCCTTCCCAGGCTATCGAGCGTGGTGCGAGCCACATTGTGGTGGGCCGTCCCATCACCGGCGCCGACGATCCGGTTGCCGCCTTTGACGCCATCGTCGCCGAGCTGGTCGAAAACGTCGCCTAAAAGATTCCCCTAAGTCACCACTTTTGGGTCTCATTAGCACAAAATAGCCCCTGTGCCTGCGTAAACTTTCCCATCCTTTGTGTGGAATCGCAGGTCAGGGGCTTAACTTTGGGCGCAGTATATTGCACTTTTTGCGGGTATCGTCTAACCTATGGAGCCGCGATTGGGCATTTTGTACGTTCTACGTGCTAAAATGCCAATTATTGAATCAGATATAACCCAACTATTTGGAGGTACGAATGGCACTCCCTCAGCTTACCGATGAGCAGCGTAAGCAGGCTCTTGAGAAGGCTGCTGCCGCACGTCACGCCCGCGCTGAGCTTCGCGAGCAGATCAAGAAGGGCGAGAAGTCCCTCGAGTCCGTGCTCAACTCCGATGACCCCATCGCTTCCCGCATGAAGGTTTCCACCCTCATCGAGTCTCTTCCTGGTTATGGCAAGGCCAAGGCCGCCAAGATCATGGAGGAGCTTGGTATCTCCGCTACCCGTCGCGTCCAGGGCCTCGGCGTCCGTCAGCGCGAGCAGCTCCTCGAGCAGCTGACCAAATAAGTGAGCGCTCAGGATTCCAAGCTCTTTGTGATTTCTGGACCGTCAGGCGCAGGGAAGGGTACGCTCGTCACTCGTGTGCGCGAGCGCCGCTCGAACCTGGGCCTGACGGTTTCGGCTACCACGCGAGCACCACGCAAAGGTGAGGTCGACGGCGTCAACTACTTTTTTCTGACGCGCGAGGAGTTCGACCGCCGCGTGGCAAACGGTGAGTTTGTTGAGTGGGCCGAGGTCCACGGTAACTGCTACGGCACGTTGGTGAGCGAGGTCACATCCAAGCTCGCCTCTGGCGCATCTCTGATTTTGGAGATCGATGTCCAGGGCGCCCTGCAGGTGAAGGAGCGTTTCCCCGAGGCCGTGTTGATCTTTATCAAGCCGCCTTCGCTTGAGGTACTCCGCGAGCGCCTGGTCGGTCGCGGTACCGAGACGCCCGAGACGATTGAGCTGCGTATGGCAAACGCCGCCGATGAGCTTGCCCTTGCCGACCGCTACGACGACGTCGTGGTTAATGACGATCTCGACCGCGCGACCGATGAGCTCGTTCGCGTTCTCGATATGCATGAAAGGATCTGAGGTCCGTGTCCGTTGTAAAGCCTTGCATTGACGATCTTCTGGAGAAGACCGATCACAACCGCTTCCTGCTCGCTTCGCTTGCCTCCAAGCGCGCCTGCGACATTAACAGCATGCTGCGTGGCCAGCACAACCGCGTGCTTGCCGTCCAGGATGTCGATGACATCACCATCGGGCTTTCCGGTGCCGATACCATTTCGATGGCTATGGACGAGATTGTCGACGGCGACATCTCTTACGACGAGGCCCGTTACGAGAAGGCGCTCGGCCACAAGGTTGCTGAAGCCTAAATGGCGGCTCGCGTCTGCCTGGTCCACTATCACGAGGTTGGACTGAAGGGTAAGAACCGCGCACATTTTGAGCATATCCTCATGGATAACATCAAGGCGGCCTTGGCCGCCTTTTCCTTGAATGCCGTGTCTCGAATTTCCGGTTATATCCTCGTGACCTTTAACGAGCATCAGGCCGACGAGGCGGCGCGTGTCATTCGCACCGTTCCCGGCGTTGCTCGCGTGTCTTTGGCGTATCACACCAATCGCGACCCTCAGGAGTACTGTGCCGCCGCCGTGAAGGCGCTGCGCGAGTTTGGTTCCTTCGATTCGTTTAAGGTGCACGCCAAGCGCTCCAATACCGACTATGAGCTCACCTCGATTGACATCAATCGTCAGGTGGGCGAGGTGCTGTGCGAGGCCTTCCCCGATAAAAAGGTTCATATGCACGACCCCGATGCGATGGTGCACGTACTGGTGGTCCAGGGTAGCGTTTATGTGTACGCGCGCTCCGAGCGCGGCGTGGGCGGTCTGCCGGTGGGTTCTGCCGGCAAGGTCGTGACGCTGCTGTCGTCGGGTATTGATTCTCCGGTGGCGACCTGGATGCTCGCGCGTCGCGGCGCGGTGTGCGTGCCGGTACATTTCTCAGGTCGTCCGCAGACGCCCGACACGAGCGAGTATTTGGTGCAGGACATCATCCGTGCGCTTGAGCCGGGTGTCCAGATCGGCCGCCTGTACGTGGTGCCGTTTGGCGACTGCCAGCGTGAGATTTCGGTCACCTGTCCCAGCAACCTGCGCGTGATCATGTATCGCCGCATTATGTATTCGGTTGCCGAGCGCATTGCACACATCGAGGGCGCCAAGGCCATCGTGACGGGCGAATCGCTTGGACAGGTTGCCTCCCAAACGCTTGAGAATATCATGGCCGTTAACGAGGCCGTGAAGATCCCCGTGTTCCGTCCTCTCATCGGTTCGGACAAGCAGGAGATTATCGCGCGCGCCGAGGAGATTGGTACGTTCGATATCTCGACTGAGGCCGCTCCCGACTGCTGCACGCTGTTTATGCCGCGCCGTCCCGAGACGCACGCTAAACTCGATGCCGTGCATGAGGCCTGGGAGTTGTTCGATCACGAGGAGATGATCGAGCGCCTGCTCAAGCAGACCGAGTATATCGACTTCGAAAGCAACACGTATAAGGCCCCTAAGACCTTAAAACGCAAACATTCGGAGCTTGCTCCGCGTGAGATTTACCAAAATCACGAGTAAATTTGTGCATAGACCGACGATGCGCCTACATCGTCGGCCTTTTGCTATCTGGGCATTTTGCGGCTAAGTGTTCATTTGCTGACGTGTGCCTGAATAAATGGACAGATTTGTGCAAGGTTTTGGTCGGTTTTTGGTTTGACCGTTAAAACCGGTTTTGGAGCGTGGCTGTTGTGGAGCTCCTTTCCTGACACGATGGTGTTGGGAGGTTTTGCTATGGCGCAGCGCGAACAACACGAACGAGTCAAACGGATGGACCGCTTGGCGGACAAGCTGTTCGGTCATAAGGCAGTGGTGATGGCGATACTGGTCGTCATTGCGATGGCGAGTGGACTGGCGATGGCGAACCTTGGCGGCGGTGCCGGTGGCGTGTCGTTTGAGCGCACTGACGGTTCAGGCTCGTTGGTGGAGCCGGGATCCGGTGATGCCTCGAGCGGAAAGACATCCGAAGGTTCTTCGGCTAAGGCTTCTGCCGCGGTAGAGGTCTATGTCGATGTCGACGGCGCCGTTGTGTCGCCCGGTGTATATCGTCTCAAGGACGGCGCGCGGGTGGCTCAGGCGATTGATGCCGCCGGCGGGCTTACGCCCGAGGCAGACGTTACGGGGCTCAATCGGGCATCCAAGGTCACTGATGGACAAAAAATCCACGTTCCAACGGTGGGGGAGCAGCAGGCGTCCATTGCGGAAGCCGGTGTTGATGGTGGGGCTTCCGCATCATTGGGCGTGAGTGGCGCAACGGGCCTAGTCAACATCAATACGGCAAGCGCGGCAGAGCTGCAGACGCTCTCGGGCATCGGTCCCTCCATGGCGCAGTCGATTATCGATGAGCGGACAAAGAACGGTGCTTTTGCCTCGGTTGACGATCTGATGCGTGTGTCGGGAATCGGCGAGAAGAAGCTTGCCAAAATCAAAGATTGCATCTGCGTATGAGTGCGACCGAGCGCGAGCATGTGATGCCTCCGCGGCCCCTGATGCCGTGGACGATGGCCCTGTGTGCCGGCGTGTGCATGAGCTGCGCCTTGGTGCTCAACGTGGCCGCTGATGTGCTGCTGAGGGAGCAGGCGCCGGCGGTCGGGCTGCTATGGGCCATTCCCGTTGCGGCGGCGGTATTCGTTGTGCTGGCTCAATTTTGTGCACCGCTTGCTCCTTGGAAGCGGTGGCTGTATGCCGCGTCCGTCGGTCTCGTGGCGGGAGCGGTCGTCTCGGCGTGGTGGGCTGCGGGCGCGCTCAACGCCTCGAAGGCGCTCGACGCTCGAGCGGCAAGCGGCCTCGAGTTTGTCGTGCAGGGCGATCCATCCATAAACGACGACGTGTATTCCTATACCTGCGAGGCACGTGCGGACGGTAAGAAGTTGGCAACGGTTCGCCTATCGTGCGACCTCGAGCTCAAGGTCGGGGCGCACGCGCGTGTTATCGGTCGCGTTTCACGTTTTGAGAACGATGCATATGGACGATCGCGCGTGCTCCGAGGCGAGGTGCGCAAGGTTAAAGTCGTTCGGATTGTGTCGGTCGACGAGTGCTCTCCGGGGCCGCTGCTTCGGCTGCGAAATGGGCTGCTTGCGTCCATCGCGCCTGCGACCGACCCGGCGCGTGCGCTCATAGCCGGTGTCATCTGCGGTCGTTCGGCCGAGCTGCGCGCCCAGCCGGCGGGCGACTGGTTTTCGGTGACGGGAACGGCGCATCTTATCGCCGTCTCGGGCAGCCATTTGGCTATCGTGGGGTTTGTAATCGAGGGTGTATTGCAAAAGACTCGGTGCTCACGTGGTCTTCACCGGGCGATATTGGCGATAACGCTTATGGGCTACGCTGCCTTTACGGGCGCGTCTCCCTCGGCCGTGCGCGCGTGCTGCATGGTGTTCGCGACGCTTGTCGTAAACGGCGCGGAGCGTCGCCGGCACGGCGCATCGGCACTCTTCGTAACCATGTCCATCTTTGTGCTACTGCGACCGACGGTGCTGTTCGATATGGGCTTTCAGCTTTCATGTGCCAGCGTCTTTGCCATTCTGTGCTTTTGCCCCTATGCGACCTACGCTTTGGGTGAGCTGGGTGTGCCATCGGGCGTTGCCAGCATGCTTTCCGTCACGCTGTGCTCGCAACTGGCGACTCTTCCCATTACCATTCCCGCCTTCGGTACGTTCTCGCTCATTGCTCCGTTGGCAAATGCGGTCATCGGTCCGGTGGTGAGCGTACTGCTTGCTGTGTCCATCGTGCTGGTTCCCTTTTCGCTCGTGGGACCGTTGCGGACTTGGGCGCTCGTTGTGCCCATGATTGCCGCCCGTTGCGCGCTGTTCTTCGAGCAGCTGTTTGCCGCCGTGCCTGGTGCATCTGTGAGTGTGCCGCCCGAAAGCATGTGGATTTACCTAGTGCCGTGTTTGCTGGCGGTTCTGTTGGTCTGGTGGCCGCGTCCCCGTGCACGTCCTATGGCGGTGGGGCTTGCATGCCTGGTGCTCTTGGCTGCGATTCCGTACGTCTACTGGGATCGATTCGCTCCGCCTTCGGTGACGGTGCTCGATGTGGGCCAGGCGGATGCGATTTTGGTTCGTCAGGGCAGTACCGTGGCGCTTGTCGACTGCGGGCTCGACGAGCGCGTTGTGGCGGCGTTGGTTCGCAACAACGTCCATCATATCGATGCCGTCTTTGTAACGCATTGGGACGAGGACCATTGGGGCGGCCTCCCTGCGGTGCTGGAACAGTTTTCGGTTGGGACCATCGCCGTGGCGGCCGACGCACTCGAGGATGCGCCCACGCAGGTTCTTAACCGTCCCGGCGTTTCGTATCGCCAGGTGAGGCGGGGAGATACCCTCGACATCGGCGCGTTTCGCGCCCGCGTGATGTGGCCGTTCGACTCTGTGGATGGAGAGGGGAACGAGGACTCGCTTGTCTTGCTGCTCACCTTTGCGCGGGAAGGAAAGCGCTTGCGTATGCTGCTGACCGGCGATGCCGAGCTTGACCAGGAACGTGAGATTGTGCAGGAGGTGGGGGATATCGATGTGCTCAAGTTAGGGCATCACGGCTCGAAGGTTTCGGTCGACGGCGAGTTGCTGGGCGTCTTGAGACCCGAGCTTTCCGTTGCAAGCGCCGGCGAGGGGAATCGATACGGTCATCCCAGCGACGAGTGCGTGGATGCGGTTCGAGCGGCCGGTGGGACCTTTGCATGCACCATCGAACACGGTGATATCACCATCAGCCCGACCGCAAAGGGCTTTGCGATGCGATGCCAGCGACCGTGACGACGTCGTTGGCGTGTGGTGGGCCCCTGGGCTAGAATGGCACGGAACGAATACGAAGGCCTGCGGGAGGGGAGCGTAATGTCCGAAACCGGTCTGCTGTCGGCATATCTGATCGTCGGTACCGACGGCGTCAAGCGCGATCACGCCGTCTCGCGTATGAAGGCGCGTCTGGAAAAGTCGGGAATGGTCGAGTTCAACCTCGACGAGCGCGACATGACCAAGGACCCCGATATCGAGTCCATTATCGGATCGCTTAACACCTTTCCGATGGGCAGCGAGTTTCGCTTGGTAATCCTTGATGGCTGCTCAAAGCTCGCTAAGGCGGTCTCGGAGCCGCTTGTCGACTATCTGGCGAGTCCCAGCCCCACGACGGTCTGCCTCATCATCGCCGACTCGCTTGCCAAGAACACGCGCCTGTATAAGGCGATCGCTAAAATCGACAAGAAGGCCGTGATCGATTGCTCCGGCACCAAGCGCTGGGAGCTACCGCGCCGCGTGCAACAGATGGCGACGCAGCACGGCAAGTCGATCTCGACGGCGGCCGCCGAGGAGCTCGTCTCGCGTTCGGGTGAAAACACGCGCATGCTCGATAACGACTTGGCTAAGCTTGTCCAGATGGTCGAGGCGCCCCAGATTGAGCTTGCCGATGTGGAGCGCTGGATTGTACGTACGGCCGAGGTTCAACCCTGGGACTTTCTCAATGCAGTCTCGGCCCGTGACATGCGCCGCTCGCTCGAGCTCTTCAATCTACTGCCCGCCAAGAGCTACGTGTGGACGTACACATTGTTGTGCGGCCGCATTCGCGAGCTTATCGTTGCCAAGGCGCTCGATGCGCGCGGACAGGGTCGTGAGCTGGCCGCAACGCTCAAACTCCAGTCCTGGCAGGTCAAGAATCACCTGACCTGGGCACGTCGCTTTTCGATGGCAGAGCTCGTCGCAGCGCTCGAGGGTGCCGTTGATGTGGAGTTCGCGCTCAAGGGTTCGGCCGATTCTCAGACCGCGCTTTTGCTCTGGATTACGAACATCTTGAGAAAATCGTGATGATACCTGCCTATTTGACAAATTCGTTCTATCCCTTTGAGGGGGAGCGTGCTATAGTAGGCGCTTGCATGACCTCACCGTGTCTCAGAGGTGTCATACATTTTTTGCAAGGAACTCGAAAGGAACTCCAGAAGTGGCAAACATCAAGTCTCAGAAGAAGCGTATCCGCACCAATGAGGCAGCTCGCATGCGTAACAAGGCTGTCAAGTCCGAGCTCAAGACGCTGACCAAGCACGTCCAGTCCGCCGTCGCCGAGGGCGACGCCGAGAAGGCCCAGGCTGCCCTCAAGACCGTCACCAAGCGTCTCGACATGGCTGCCGCCAAGCATGTTATCCACAAGAATCAGGCTTCCAACCGCAAGTCCGGTCTTGCCAAGCTCGTGAACAGCATCAACGCCTAAGTTGTAAATTTCACACCAAACAGATTACGCGCATAAATGGAGCCTGTTTTATGGAACAGGCTCCATTTTTTGTACCGCTCGGGTAAGATAGTCCGCATGAATACTTCAATTGACATTTCCCACATCCGCAACTTCTCAATCGTTGCGCACATCGACCATGGCAAGTCCACGATCAGTGACCGTATCCTCGAACTCACCCATACAGTCGACGAACGCGACATGGAGTCGCAGCTGCTCGACACCATGGATATCGAGCGCGAGCGCGGCATCACAATCAAGTCCAATGCCGTTCGCGTGTCCTATGACGCCGACGATGGCGAGACGTATCAGTTCAATCTGATCGATACGCCGGGCCACGTGGACTTTACCTATGAGGTCTCGCGCTCGCTGGCAGCCTGTGAGGGCGCGGTGCTCGTTGTCGACGCCACGCAGGGCGTTGAGGCGCAGACCGTCTCTAACGCGACGCTCGCCATGAACGCCAATCTGGACATTGTGCCGGCCATCAACAAGATCGACCTGCCCTCGGCTCATCCCGACGAGGTTAAGACCGAGATCGAGGATGACCTGGCGATCCCTGCCGATGATGCCGTGTGCGTCTCGGGCAAGACCGGCGAGGGCATCCACGATCTGCTGGAGTCCATTGTCTTTCTGATCTCTCCGCCCAAGGGCGATGCGAATGCACCGCTTAAGGCACTCATTCTGGATTCATACTTCGACGAGTATCGTGGCGTCGTCGCCACGGTGCGCATCTTTGACGGCTCCATCAAAAAGGGCGATACCCTGCGCATGATGCAGGCAAAGGGCGACTTTTTGGTCGATGGCGTGGGCGTCAAGCGTCCCGCCGAGACTCCGGTCGACGCGCTGACGGTCGGCGAGGTCGGTTACGTGGTCACGGGCCTGAAGGACCCCGAGGCCGTTCGCGTGGGCGATACCCTCACGTGGGCGTCGAATCCCTGCCCCGAGCCGCTTCCCGGCTACCGCGAGGCCAAGCCCATGGTCTATACGGGCCTGTTCCCGATCGATAACAAGGACTACGAGAACCTGCGTGACGCGCTCGATAAGCTGCACGTCAACGACCCGTCGTTGGTGTGGGAGCCCGAGACCTCGGTGGCGCTCGGCTTTGGTTTCCGCGTGGGCTTCTTGGGCCTGCTGCATATGGAGGTCGTTAAGGAGCGCCTGGAGCGTGAGTTCAACTTGGACCTCATTGCCACGAGCCCTTCGGTGGACTATCACGTCTACAAGACTGACGGCGAGATGATTGATGTCCGCAGCCCGCAGGATCTGCCCGAGGCCACGCGCATCGAGCGTATCGAGGAACCCTACCTCAAGGCAAAGATCATCTGCCCGCCTGAGTACACGGGTGCCGTCATGCAGCTCGCTATCGAGCACCGCGGCGTTACGACCGACATGATCCACCTGACGAGCAAATCGGTCGAGATGCGCTTCGATATGCCGCTCGCCGAGCTCATCTTGGACTTCTTTGACCAGCTTAAGAGCCGTACCAAGGGCTATGCCTCGCTCGACTACGAGTTCAACGAGTACCGTCCCTCCGAGCTTGTGAAGCTCGATATCTTGCTTTCGGGCGACGAGGTGGACGCGCTGTCGTTTATCGTCCATAAGGACAAGGCTTATGGCCTGGCCCGTGGTCTGTGCGACAAACTTAAGGAGATCATCCCGCGTCAGCTGTTCGAGGTGCCCATCCAGGGTGCTATTGGCAACAAGATCATTGCCCGCTCCACCGTCAAGGCGCGTCGCAAGGACGTGCTTGCCAAGTGCTACGGCGGCGA
>URYT01000024.1 GCA_900552185.1 uncultured Collinsella sp.
ACCTACGACGGGCCGATGGCGTCCGGCCAGTGCGTGCGCATCATGACGGGCGCGCCTGTGCCCGACGACGCCGACGCCGTGGTGAAGTACGAGATCGTCGACGTACTCGATGGCGACGGCAACGAGGGCTCGCACGTTCGCTTCTCGGCGCCTGCCAAGGTAGGGGAGAACGTTCGCTCTGCCGCCGAGGAGGCCCATGCCGGCGATGTTGTGATGCATGCCGGCGAGGTCGTGGCTCCGGCCGGCGCCGGCCTGCTGGCAAGCGCCGGTTACGCGAGCGTGAAGGTCCATGCCGCTCCGCGCGTGGGCATTATCTCGCTGGGCACGGAGCTGGTCGCGCCGGGTGAGCTGCCGGCGCGCGGGCAGATTCGCGATTCCAACTCCTCGGCGCTGATGGCCGAGGCGCTCGATGCCGGCGCCGAGCCCGTGTTCTACGGTATTGCGCCCGACGATGAGCAGGCGATTGGCGAGCTGGTGCATCGCGCCACGCGAGAGTGCGATTTTGTCATTACGAGCGGCGGCGCCTCGGCGGGCGATTACGACTACGTGACGGCGCTCGTCCGGCGCGAGGGCGTGGTGCTGTTCGATCGCATCTCGATGCGTCCGGGCAAGGCCATCACGTTTGGCTTGCTCGGGGGCAAGCCCTACCTAGGGCTTTCAGGCAATCCGGCCGCGGCGTATGTGGGCTTTGAGATGCTCGCCCGTCCGGCGATTCGCAAGATGCGCGGCTTTGCCGAGGGCGTGCGTCCCGCGCAGCAGGCGACGCTCACGCACGGCGTGAAAAAGCGCCAGGACCGACGCTTCTTCGATCGCGCCACGGTTTTGCGCGACCCCGAGACCAGTGAGCTGTTGGTGACCGAGGCCAAGACGCAGAATTCGGCGCTGCTCGGCACGATGCAGCGGTCCAACTGCCTGCTGCGTATTGACGAAGGACCGTGCGAGCTCAAGGCGGGCGACGTCGTGGATGTCGTGCGTGTCGACCTGCCCGAGGGCACGGTGTTGTAGGAGGAAGACTATGGAGTTGAAGATTTCGATCGTGACGTGCTCGGATACGCGCGATCTTGCTCAGGACGAGGCTGGAGCCGCACTCGAGGAACTTATCGAGGCGCAGGGCTGGACGGTCGTCTCGCATGTGGTCGTGCGCGACGACGCCAGCGAGATCGGTGATGCCATTGTGGAAGCTGCCGATGAGTGCCACGCCAATGTCGTGCTCACCTGTGGCGGCACGGGACTTTCGATGCGCGACGTGACGCCCGAGGCGACGCGTGCCGTCTGCGACCGCGATGTGCCGGGTATTGCAGAGGCAATCCGTGCGTACTCCATGACCAAGACGCGCCGCGCTATGCTCTCGCGCGCCGTGTGCATGCAGCGTGGGCATACGCTTGTCATCAACTTTCCGGGATCCACGAAAGCGGCCCGCGAAAGCTGGGAGGCCGTGAGCGATCAGCTGGAGCATGCGGCCCAAATGACGGCGGGCGGCGGACATACCAAATAAGCGGTTTACCTGCGGCGGGGCGACCTGAACGGCTGCTCCGCCTTTGTTTTCCGCCGAAGCGACGCCGAGGT
Source organism: uncultured Collinsella sp. (assembly GCA_900552185.1). Taxonomy (GTDB): domain Bacteria; phylum Actinomycetota; class Coriobacteriia; order Coriobacteriales; family Coriobacteriaceae; genus Collinsella. Next base: position 1,567 of record URYT01000024.1, read on the forward strand.
GCACGGCAACTCGAAACTATATTCTCTAGCGAGAATAATTTCTCATTATCATTATTCGCGCTGAAGTATAATCTAGTAACAGAATAAAGCCCGCGGTGGGGTGCCCGGGTATAGCGTTCGAAAGGGTTGAACATGTTCGATATGGTTTCTCGCCGCGGTTTTGTCTCGCTTTCTGCTGCCGCTGCCGCCGGCCTTGGCCTTGCCGGCTGCTCGGGCAACAAGACGTCCGAGCCCGCTGGTTCCGATGCCGGCTCCGTCAAGTCTTCCTCTAAGAAGAAGGCTGTCGAGCTGCAGGTCTTTGCCGCCAACTCGCTCGAGAAGGCCCTGCCCGAGGTTCAGGAGTTCTACACCGAGCAGACCGGCACCACGTTTGCCGACACGCAGTTTAAGGCGTCTGGCGACCTCGTCGAGCAGATGCGCGCCGGTGCCACGGTCGACGTGCTCATCACCGCTTCCAAGGGTACCATGGACGACGCCGAGGCCGCCGAGCTCGTCGACGCCGGCACCCGTGAGGACATGTTCGTCAACGACCTCGTGATTATTCGCGCCGAGGGCTCCGACACCAAGGTTGAGGCCATCGCCGACGTCGCGAATCTGGACGGCAAGATCGCCATCGGCGACGCCAAGACCGTCCCCGCCGGCAAGTACGCCAACCAGGCGCTGGCTTCCGTGGGCCTCTACACCGGCACCGAGGGCGACGACGGCGAGTATGCGCCCGAGATCGCCGACAAGGTGGCCCTGGCCGACAAGGTCGGTACCGCTGCCGCCTACGTGTCCACGGGCGACTGTGTGGCCGGTTTTGTCTACAGCTCCGACATCTTCCGCTACGACGGCATCGAGGAGGCCTTCGTGTGCCCCGAGGATTCGCACAAGCCCATCGTGTACCCGGGTGCTGTTGCCGATGGCTCCGAGCACGCTGACGAGGCCAAGGCGTTCATCGACTTCTGCCTGTCCAACAAGAAGGCGCAGAAGATTTGGGCCAAGTACGGCTTTGAGCTTTCCGCGTAGTGCGGATTGGCGCGATAATTCCATCGTTTTGTGTTTCACTCCGTCCTTGTATTCGCTTGGAGCTTTTCGTGCTTAATAGATTCCGCATGCTTGTCGCCTGTGCTTTGACCTTCGCGCTTTGCTGGGTGCCGGGATTTGCGTTTGCTGGAGACGTTGAGGACGGGGCCCAGGTTGCTGCGACCGCCCATGGGCTTTCCTATGGGATCGAGGGTTTTGAGCGGTTGGCCAAGGGGACCGCTCGTGCCATGGAGGGCCAGCCTGAGGGCTACCGGTTTCCCGTTGACGAGGGCGTGGACCTTGTAGTGGCGCCTGCTGCCGATCGCGTTGTGGTGTGGATATCGCCCAAGGCGGTCGAGAAGTATGAATTGGATCCGCAGGATAACGACTGCGTATCGGGTCTCAAGGCCCTCGTCTGTAAGCTCGACAGCTCAAACTGCATGGGAGGTGCGCAGCTAGGGGACGTGGATCTTCCTTGGTATGTCACGGCGAAAACAACGTTTGATGCCGGCGGGTATACTTATAGCTTTGACGAGCGCGGTGCGGATGGGGAACGCTATGTGGTGATTGCATCAGCCTCGGGTGATGCCAAGGGCGGCGCGCGTTGGCTTGATAGCGCTCAAATGGTAGAGGCATCGTCCGTCGTGTTGCGGGATGAGCAGGGGCCCTTGACCTCTTTGGCCTCCTTTTTGGGCGACATCGACTATCGTCCGTTTTGGGTGTCCATCAAAACGAGCGGACTTGCCCTGGTAATCTCCTTTGCGCTGGGCCTAGTCGCCGCGTGGAAGACTATGGGTACCTCGAGTCGCATCAAGGGCCTGTTCGACTCGGTCTTTACCATCCCGATGGTGCTGCCGCCCACGGTCTGCGGCTTTCTGCTCCTCATGCTGTTTGGCCGCTCGACCGGGGTCGGTCGGTGGCTGATCGCGCATGGCGTCTCGATCGTCTTTACGTGGCCCGCGGCGGTGATCTCTGCCGTGGTGGTGTCGTTCCCGCTCGTCTATCGTACGGCACTCGGAGCCTTCGAGAGCCTCGACACGCAGATGCTCGATGCCGCGCGAACCCTGGGATGGTCCGAGCGTCGCATCTTTACTAAGCTTATGATGCCGCTTGGCTGGCCCTCGATTGCCGCCGGCACGGTGCTCGCCTTCGCGCGTGCCATGGGCGAGTTTGGTTGCACCCTGTTCTTTGCGGGCAACTACGCCGGCATTACTCAGACCATCCCCATCGCCATCTACTTTGAGTGGATGGGCGGCAACACGTCGGTGGCGCTCTTTTGGGTCATCGTCGTAATCGTGTTCAGTTTCCTGGTCATCCTGTTCATCAATATGTACACCGCTCATTCGCAAAAGTATCGCGAGCGGGGCCTTTCCCGTGCGGAGCGCAAACAGGCCAAGCAGCTGGGCGGCCAGACCGATTCGCTCGACCCAGTCGGCGGCGATGCACTGCGTATCGATCTCGAGGCGCTGGCTGAGCTTATGCGCGATGATGCGGCGCCGCAGGGAGGTCGATAGGTCATGTCACTCGTTTTGGATATCAAAAAGCACTATCCCGGGTTTATGCTCGACATGCAGCTTGAGGCCGCCGAGGAGCGTGTGGCGCTGCTTGGTGCCTCGGGTTGCGGCAAGAGCTGCACACTGCGCTGCATTGCCGGTGTGGAGACGCCCGACGAGGGCAAGATCGTTGTCAACGGCGTGACCTTTTTTGACTCGGCGGCGGGCATCGACCTGTCGCCCCAGGAGCGAAAATGCGCCCTGTTGTTCCAAAACTATCAGCTGTTTCCCAACATGACGGTGGCCGATAACGTATGCGCCGGTGTAAAGGACGCGGGTGACGCCGCCGCGCGTAAAAAACTCGCCGAGCGTTATCTGAGCATTTTCGGTCTAGCCGATTTTGCCGACCGCTATCCCGCGCGACTCTCGGGCGGTCAGCAGCAACGTGTGGCGCTTGCCCGCATGGTGGCGGCACACCCGGGCATCTTTATGTTCGACGAGCCCATGAGCGCACTCGATGCGTATCTTAAGAGCGCGCTCGAGCAAAACATGCTCGACCTGTTCGATGTGTGCAACCGCACCGTCCTCTACGTGAGCCACGATATTGACGAGGCATGCCGCCTGTGCAAGCGCATTTGCGTGATGCATAACGGACATATGGAGGAGATCGGCTCCGTCGAGGACGTGGTCCGCCGTCCGCAGACGCTGGCGGCGTTGCGCCTGACGGGCTGCAAGAACACAAGCCGGGCGCGCAAGGTCGGCGATGAAGAAGTGGAGGCCCTCGACTGGGGCATGACCTTTAACGTGGGTCGCGCGGTCCCCGATAATGTGGCGTACCTGGGCATTCGGGCAAGCTACTTCCATGTTGACAATCGCGCGGAGCGGGGCCGCAACAGCTATGATTTGCACGTGGCCCGAGTGAGCGATTCACGCTTTGAGCGGCTGGTGTTGCTGGACGTGCCGCGCGCCGATGCGCCCACACGTCTGCAGTGGAAGGTCAACAAGGTGGGCGTGCCTGTCGACGAGCTGCCGCAAGCAGGCGATACGCTACGTATGCACTTCGATGCGAGTAAGATCCATTTGGTTTGTCGATAGCGCCGGGTAATGCCGTCGGGGATATAAGCCTCGGCGGCTTTGTCTTGCCGTTCGCCGAATGATGGATGACAAACTCTTATCAACACAGATAATTATTTATTAAACGACGGTACGCGACGCTGTCGTACGAATGTCAACGGTGTTCGCATGGTCGACGACCGTTGATATAGTTGACCTCAACTTGTAAAGGAGGGTGCGCACATGCCGCAGACGACATACATTCGCCGCGTTGCCGCGCGCGCCCTGTATATGGCTCGGAGTCGCATATGAGCAGGTATGTTCACGGCTCCGGGAGAGACGACGCACAACTAAATAATCGACCGCAAAGCAGGTTCCCTAAAATTCCGGGTTTGAGCACGGCCGGGCAATCGCCGCTCGTCGTGCATCGATACCGCTGTTATCCGTTTTTGGTTCGAGAGGGGAACCGTCATGGCTGAAGAATTCGATTTCCATCCGATGTGGGAGAGCCTCGGCATGAATCTTGCCGACCACGACATGCTGCTGGGCGCCGTGGGCCAGATGTACGGCGATATGTTCCTGACGCAGAACAATCGCCCCAAGTCCACGTCCTACCTGGATTTTGTCGCCACCAACATCCACAGCGGCCGTATTAAGGAGATGCTCGACAAGAAGGAGGCCGGCGAGGCTACTAAGATCGTGGGCTCGTTCTGCGTGTACGTGCCCGAGGAGATCGTGCTTGCCTGTGACGGCATTCCCGTGGGCCTGTGCTCGGGTGCCGATTGGGCAACCGATAAGGTCGAGGAGCACCTACCGCGCAACACCTGCCCGCTTATCAAGAGCTTTGCCGGCTTTAAGCTGGGCGAGGTCTGCCCTTACATTGAGTCGAGTGACCTGGTGGTGGGCGAGAACACCTGCGATGGCAAGAAGAAGGCCTACGAGTTTTTTGCCACGCAAAAGAACATGTACGTTATGGATATTCCCAACGTGCACGATGAGTCGACGCTCGTGACTTGGAAGGCCGAGGTCAAAAAGCTCGCCGCCAAGATCGAGGAAGAGTGTGGCGTCAAGATTACGCCCGAGCGCCTGAAGGCCGCCATCCACGCCGTCAATGAGAAGCGTCGCGCCCTGCAGCGTCTCGCTGCCACGCGCGCTGCCGATCCGGCGCCCATCAGCGGTCTCGACAGCCTGCTGACCGTTCAGGCCGCCTTTATGGACGACACGCCGCGCTTGACCGGCGCCATCAACGACATGGCCGCCGAGTGCGAACAGCGCGTTGAAGCCGGCGAGGGCGTGGCGCCCAAGGGCACCAAGCGCATCCTGTACACCGGTACGCCCATGGCCGTGCCCAACTGGAAGCTGTTCAACCTCATCGAGAAGGCCGGTGGCGTCGTGGTGGGCGAGGAGTCCTGCACGGGCTCGCGCTACTACAAGGACTTGGTCGACGAGTCCGGCGAGACGGTCGACGAGATGCTCGACGCCATCGCCGAGCGCTACTTTAAGATCAACTGCGCTGTCTTTACGCCCAACGACCAGCGTATGAAGGACATTGTCCAGATGGCCAAGGACCTGCATGCCGACGGTATCGTCGACGTGGCCCTGCAGTTCTGCACGCTCTACGAGATGGAGTCGTTTGCCGTGGAGAAGGCCGCCGAGCAGGCCGGCATTCCGTTTATGCACATCACGACCGACTACGCCGGTGAGGATGCCGGTCAGCTCCAGACCCGCATCGAGGCCTTCCTCGAGACGATTTAGCCGCACCTGCGCTGGGCCGTGCCGCCGGGTGTTCCTATCCGCGCGATAGGGATTTCTCTGTTGCCATGTCGGTCGGTGTCCGGATGCACCGCAGGGCGCCGATCGGCTTCGCATAGCTGCCGGGCGGGGATTTCCGCCGTCCTGGCAGATTCTATCTGTTTGTTCAGACACGAAAGGAACTCAATGAACAACGACCTTTTCAAGGCGGGCGTTTCCCGTCGCGGTTTTCTGACCGGCTCCGCTGCCCTGTGCGTCATGGCGGGCCTCGGCCTCACCGGCTGCGGCGGTTCGGGCGCCGAGAGCGGTAGCGCCGCTGCCACCGGCCAGGATGTGGAGTATCGCGACGAGCTGCAGATCGCGTTACCGGCGAGCCCGGACGGGCTCGATCCGCACACCACGTCGTCGCTTGTGACCATGGACGTCATCTGCAACGTTGTCGAGCCGCTCTTTGGCCTCGATAGCGACTACGAGCCCCGGCCCGTGCTGGCCAAGGACTATGAGGTCTCCGACGACGGCCTGACCTACACCATCAAGCTACGCGAGGACGTTACCTTCCACAACGGCAAGGAGTTTGGCTCCGAGGACGTCGTGGCTTCGATGAACCGCTGGCTCACCGTCAACGATCGCGCCGCGAGCCTGCTGCCCGGCGCCACCTTCGCCGCCTCGGGCGACCACGAGGTCACCTGCACGCTGACCGAGCCCGCCATCGACTTTCTGATCATCCTGGGCAACCACTCCCAGTATCCGGGTATCTTCCCCTCCGAGGTCATCGAGGCCGCGGGCGATACCGGCGTGACCGAGTACGTGGGTACCGGTGCTTACAAGTTTGTGGAGTGGAAGCAGGACCAGTACGTCCATCTCACCCGCTACGAAGACTATGTCGCCGCTCACGGCAAGGCTTCGGGCTACACCGGCAAGGTCTCCGCGCCCACCAAGGACATCTACTATCAGTTCGTGACCGAGGCCTCCACGCGCGTGAGTGGGTTTGAGACCGGCGAGTACGATATCGCTGGCGAGATCCCCACCGAGAACTACCACGACTTCGACGGCAACGACGACGTCAAGCTCTACACCCATAATGCCGGCGTTCTGACCGCCTTCCTCAACATGAACGAGGGCGTCTTCGCCGACGAGGAGATCCGCAAGTGCGCTCTCATGGCTATCGACTGCGAGGCGGCCGCTCTTGCCGCCTATGGCGAGAAGGAGCTCTTCAACATCGATCCCAACCTTGGCAACCCCGAGAACACTCAGTGGGCGACCGATGCGGGCAAGAAGTACTTTAACCAGGCCGACGCCAAGGCCGCCAAGAAGGCCCTGGCCAAGACCTCTTATGCCGGTGAGACGGTCAAGCTGCTGACCACCCCCGACTACAAGGATATGTACAACGCCACCGTCGCGCTGCAGGAGCAGCTCGAGAAGGCCGGCTTCACCGCCGAGGTCGACAGCTACGAGTTCGCGACCTTCATGGACATCCGCTCCGGCAAGCCCGAGCAGTGGGACCTCTTTGTGGCCTCCACCAACTACAAGCCCATCCCGGCCCAGTCCCTCTCGGTCTCCAAGGCCTTCTATGGCCTGTCCGACGAGAAGGCGCTCAAGCTCGTGGCCGAGACCCGCACCGCCAAGGACACCGACGCCGCGGCCAAGAAGTGGGCCGAGGCTCAGGAGCGCCTCTATGAGATCGCCGTCATCGAGCCGCTTTGCCACTACGCTTCCATCACGGGCACCCAGGCAGACGTCGAGGACGTCGAGGTGCTCGACGGCGCCATCGTTTGGAACGCCAAGCGTCCGGAGTAATGCAATAGATGGCGTGGCGGCTGGAGGGGTCTGGTCCCCTGTGGCTGCCACGCCCTGTCCACGTTCAGAGGGGAAATAGACGCCTCGCATGTTGAAGTACACGCTCAAACGTATAGGCGCGATGGTTCCGGTGATGCTCATCATCTCGGTCGTCGTGTTTTTGATTATCTATCTCACGCCGGGCGACCCGGCCTCTTCGATGCTCGGCATGGAGGCTTCGGCCGACCAGATCGAGCGCGTCAACGATAGCCTGGGACTCAACGAGCCGCTGCCGCAGCGCTACGTTGAGTGGATGGGCGGCGTACTTACCGGCGACCTGGGCGATTCGTATTTTATGCGCCAGCCCGTCACGCAGGCGATCGCCGAGCACTTTGGCCCCACGCTATCGCTCGCGCTTCTGGCACAGCTCATCGCGCTGCTGATTGCACTGCCCTGCGGCGTCGTCGCTGCCCTCAAACATGGGTCGCGCACCGACGCGGTCTTGCGTGTCGTTGCTCTTTTGGGCGTGGCGATACCCGGCTTTTTGATGGCGCTCATGCTTATGTGGCTGTTTGCCGTCACGTTGCGCGTGTTCCCGGTGGCCGGCTATGCGCCACTATCGAAGGGCTGGTTCAGCCATTTACGCTATCTTGCGTTGCCGGCCATATCGCTTGGATGCGTGCAGGCGGCCCTGCTCATGCGCATGACCCGTTCGAGCGTTATCGAGGCCATGCAGCTTGACTGCGTCAAGACGGCGCGTGCCAAGGGCGTCTCCGAGGTTCGCGTGGTGCTGGCCCATGCCCTGCGCAACGCAGCGCTGCCGATTCTCACCTCGGTCGGCTATTCTTTTGGCGCCCTGATTACGGGTGCCGTGGTGACTGAGGCCATTTTTAATATCCCTGGTTTGGGCCAGCTGGTCACGAGCTCTATCGAGCGTCGCGACTATCCGGTGATTCAGGGCGTGCTGCTGGTCATCGCCTTGTTGAATTCGGTGATCAATCTGGCCGTCGACCTTGCCTACGGCGCTTTTGACCCGCGCGCTCGCAAATGGGGCGATGCATGATGGCAAACTTTAAGAAGGCTCTTGCCAACAAGGGGTTTGTGGTCGGCGGCTGCATTTTCCTGGCGATTGCGCTGATCGCGCTCGTCGGTCCGCTGGTGTGGACGGTTAATCCCAATGCGCAGGAGATGACGTTGCGACTTTCGGCACCTTCGCCCGCGCATCCCTTTGGCTGCGATGACTTTGGCCGCGACCTGCTTGCCCGCGTCATCGCGGGCGCGCGCGTGTCGCTTGGCGTTGGCATTGCCGTCACGCTCGCGACGAGTGCGCTCGGCTTGGTGATTGGCGCCTATGCGTGCTACAACGAGAGGCTCGATCATGTTCTCATGCGCATCTGCGACGGCCTTATGTCCATTCCGGGCGTGCTTTTGGCTATCGCACTCATGGCGATGATGGGGGCGAGCGTGTGGAACGTCATCATCGCGCTCTCCATCGTCTATACGCCCAGCATGGCGCGCATCGTGCGCTCGCGTGCGATGGTGGTCAAGGAGGAGCCCTTTGTGGAGGCCCTGCGCGTGCAGGGCGCCTCGACCGCGCGCATCGTGTGGCTGCATATCGTGCCCAACGTTATGGCACCCTTCCTGGTGCAGGCGACCTTTGTCTTTGCCGAGGCCGTGCTCTCGGAGGCCGCCCTCTCGTTTCTGGGCCTGGGTATCAAGGCACCCGACGCCAGCTGGGGAAACATCCTACAGGCGGGCAAGAACGTGATGCGCAAAGCCTGGTGGATGATCTTCTTCCCGGCTATCGCCATCATCGCGAGCGTGCTTTCGCTGAACCTCGCCGGCGACGGCCTGCGCGACGCCCTCGACCCCAAGACAAAGGAGGACTAGCCCATGGCTCAGCATCTTTTGGACGTGCGCGACCTCTGTATCTCGTTTGTGGGCCGCGATGGCAACGCGCTGGAAGCCGTCAACAAACTCAACCTACATATCGATGCCGGCGAGATCGTTGGTGTTGTCGGCGAGTCCGGCTGCGGTAAGTCGGTGTTTGCCCAGAGTGTCATGCGCCTATTGGAGCATGAACAGAAGATGGCCTATGAGGGCCAGATTGTGTTTGATGGCGAAGATCTGCTGGCGCGCCCGCTCAAGCGCATGCGCGAGGTGCGCGGCTGCGACATTGCCATGATTTTCCAGGACCCTTTGAGCTCGCTTAACCCCGTCATGACGGTCGGGGCCCAGGTCGTCGAGGCCGTGCGGGCCCACCGTAAGGTGAGCCGACGCGAAGCCCGCAACGAGGCTCTATCGCTGTTGGAGCGTGTGGGAATTCGAGATGCCGCGGCTCGCTTCGACATGTATCCGGGCGATTTTAGCGGCGGTATGCGCCAGCGCGTGATGATTGCCATGGCGCTTGCCGGTCATCCGCGACTGCTGATTGCCGATGAGCCCACCACGGCACTCGACACGACGACTCAAAAACAGATTTTGGATCTCCTGCGCGAACTCAACAGTTCCGAGGGCATGGCGGTGCTTTTTATCAGCCATGATTTGGGCGTCGTCACGAGCATCTGCTCGCGCGTGCACGTCATGTATCTGGGCCAAATCGTAGAAGAGATCGACGCCTGCGGCCTTATGGAGCGTCCGAGCCACCCGTATGCCCAGGGGCTCATCGCGAGCATTCCGTCGCTCGAAGGCGAGCGCGTTGACACGCTGGCGGATATTCCGGGCACGGTGCCGCCGCTTACGGCAATACCCTGTGGATGCCGCTTTGCGCCTCGTTGCGCCCGGGCGGACGAGCGTTGCCGCGCGCAGGAGCCTCCGATGTTTGCCGTGAATGCGTGCGACCGGTCTAAATGCTGGCTTGTCGAGAAAGGGGAGTGCCATGGCTGTTGATAGCGAAGCCCTGCTTAGGGTCTCACATCTGACTAAAACGTTTCCCATGCCGGGCTCAGGTTTTAAGCGTCAGGCCTTTACCGCCGTGGACGATCTGTCGTTTGAGATCGCACCGGGCGAGGTCTATGGCCTGGTTGGCGAATCCGGATCGGGCAAGTCGACGACTGGACGCCTGATCTGTGGTCTCGAGCGTGCGGATTCCGGCTCGATTGTCTATCGCGGGCACGACCTCGCCACGATGTCGGAGCGCGAACGCAAGCCGTTTCGCCGCGAGATCCAGCTGGTATTCCAGGATAGCTCTACGGCTTTTGACCCGCGTAACCGTGTCGGCCGCATTTTGGAGGAGCCGCTGATTATCGCCGGCGTGCGCGATGCGGATGAGCGCCATGGGCGTGCGCTCTCGGCCCTGGCCTCGGTCGGTCTTCTGACAGAGCATTATGACCGCTATCCGCATGACCTTTCGGGGGGACAGCGTCAGCGACTCAATCTAGCACGGGCACTTATTTGCGAGCCGCGCCTTGTGGTATGCGACGAGCCGGTCTCGGCGCTTGACGTGTCCGTTCAGGCCCAAGTGCTCAACTTGCTTCGCGACCTGCAGCGCACGACGGGCGTGGCGCTGCTGTTTATCACGCATGATATGCGTGTGGTTCGGCATATGTCCGACCGGATTGGCGTGCTCTACCGCGGTCGTCTTGTCGAGGAAGGCGAGGCCGAGGACGTGATCGCGCACCCGAGCGATCCGTATACGCAGGAGCTTATCGACGCCATTCCCTAGAGGATGCTTCTTTTTGGGTATGGTGTGGGTTTGTTGTTTAATTGTCGGTATATCGGTACAAGAGAGGGGAACTACTATGGCCGATATCGAGGAACAGCCGTTGCCGCGCACGTTTGAGGAGTTCAACGAGCAGCGCAAGGCGGCGTTTATTCGCGTTAAGGATTACAAGCAGGCGGGTAATCGCCTGGTCGGCTTTTTGTGCAGCTATACGCCACTCGAGATTATCGATGCCGCGGGGGCCGCAAGTGTCGCTCTGTGCGGTACGTCCGATGAGGTGATTCCCGAGGCCGAGAAGGTGCTGCCGGCAAATCTGTGTCCGCTCATCAAGTCGACCTACGGTTTTGCCTACTCGCAAAAGTGCCCGTTTACGTATTTTAGCGACATGATCATCGGTGAGACCACCTGCGACGGCAAGAAGAAGATGTACGAGCTGCTCAACGAGCTCAAGCGCACGCACATTCTGCATCTTCCGCAGGGTCGCGACCGCGCCTACGAGCGCGAGGGCTGGTACGAGGAGTGCCGTCTGCTCAAGGAGGAGCTCGAGAACTTCTACGACATCACGATCACCGATGACGACCTGCGCGCCGCTGTCCGTCGTCGCAATCGCCTGCGTGCTGCCCAGCTCGAGATGTTTGCGCTGCAGGCCAACCAGCCGGCGGCTATGAGCGGCGTCGACCTGATGAGCACCATGTTTGCCGGCACGTTCAGCTTTGATATCGAGGCCTATACGCAGCAGCTGGAGCAAAAGGTTGCCAAGCTGCGCGAGGCCTACGGTGCGGGTGAGCGCCCGGTTGCGGCAGATGCCAAGCGTATTCTGATCACCGGCTGCCCGGTGGGCGGCGTGATCAACAAGATCGGCCGCACCATCGAGTCCAACGGCGGCGTGGTTGTGTGCATGGACGACTGCTCGGGCGAGCGCACGGCGGCCATGATGATCGACCCGGAGGCTCCCGACATCCTGCGCGCCATCGCCGACCGCTACCTGGACATCAACTGCTCGGTCATGACGCCCAACGACGGTCGTATGGAAAACACGCTGGCCATGTGCGAGAAGTATCATGTCGATGGCGTAGTGGAGAGCGTGCTACAGGCCTGCCACACCTTCAACGTTGAGAGCGCGCGCATGCAGGAGGCCGTCGAGGGTGCGGGTATTCCGTATATGAAGATCGAGACCGACTACAGCAATGGTGACATGGGCCAGATCGAGACCCGCATCGCCGCCTTTATCGAAACCCTCTAGCTTCCTCAGGCACCGGATCTTGCCCCTCAAACCGTCGCTTGCGTACCCAAAGTACGCTGCGCTCCTCTTTCGGGGCAATCTCCGGCACCTGAGAAACCTAGAGCTAAGGCGCCTGAACGTGCCGCTGTCTTTGATGTTTAGATTGGGAGAGAGCCATGATAGGGATCGGGATCGATATCGGGTCTACGGCGGCTAAGGCTGCTGTGGTCGATGGGGAGGGTTCGGTGGCGTGGACGTGCGTGCAGCCAACCGGGTTTTCCTCGGTCGATGCTTCCGAGCGGCTGCGCGAGGCGCTGGCAGCGGCCGGCTACGACGTGACGGCCGACGACGTGCGCGTGATCGCGACCGGCTACGGTCGTGTCGCCGTGCCCTATGCGCACAAGGTCGTGACCGAGATTACCTGCCACGGTACCGGTGCCGTGCGCCTGTTTGGCGATCACGGCACCGTGATCGACGTGGGCGGTCAGGACACCAAGGTCATTCAGCTTAAAAGTGGCCGAGTGGCCAAGTTTGCCATGAACGACAAGTGCGCCGCCGGCACGGGGCGCTTTTTGGAGATCATGGCCGACCGCCTAGGTATTTCCCAGCAGCAGATGGCCGATCTAGCACGTTCCGGCGAGCCTACCAAGATTTCCAGCATGTGCACGGTGTTTGCCGAAAGCGAGGTCATCAGCCTGATCGGCCGTGGCGAGCCGCGCGAGAACATTGCGCGTGGCGTGATCGACAGCGTGGTCTCGCGCGTGGCGACCATGGCCGGGCAGGCCGCGGGCGCCCCGTACTACCTGACCGGTGGCCTCTGCGAGAACGCCTACGTTGTGGAGCGTCTGGGCGAGCTTTTGGGCGCACCCGTGACCACCTCGCCTCAGGCTCGCTTTGCTGGGGCCATCGGTGCTGCCGTCCGCGCGCGGGCGCTGGTTTAAGGGGCCCTGTCGATGCGTATCCTCAACATCTCGGCCCAAAAGCCCGACAGCACAGGCAGCGGCACGTATCTTTCGGCGCTCGTGCGCTCCCAGCTGGCAGTCGGGTGCGAGCCCGCCGTCCTCTGCGGCGCCGCCCCGGGCGACACGCAGGGCGACATCCCGGCGGGCGTACCCATCTATACCGTCGACTTCGATACCCCTGAGCTGCCCTTTCATATCTGCGGTATGTCCGATGTCATGCCCTATCCCTCTACACGCTATCGTGACCTGACGCCTTCGATGCTCAAGGCATTTGAGCGGGCATTTGCTGCTGCAATCGATCGTGCGGTGGCTGAGTTTCGGCCCGATCTGGTGCTCTGCCATCACCTGTATCTGGTGACCGCATTGGCGCGCGAGCGCGTCCGAGACGTGCCAGTTGTTGCCGTGTGCCATTCGACCGACCTGCGCCAGCTGCGTTCGCATGCGCTCGAGCGCGATCGCATCGTAAGTGCGGTCCGTCGGCTCGATGCCGTCTTTGCGCTCCATGCTGAGCAGGCTGAGCAGATTGGCCTGGTGTGCGGCGTCGATGCCGATCGCATCCACGTGATTGGGACGGGCTACGACCATCGCGTCTTCTGCCGCGACGCAAACGTGGCGAGGCAGCCGGGATCGCTTGCGTACGTGGGCAAGATTTGCTTTAAAAAGGGCGTCGAGTCGCTGGTTCGAGCCGTGTCATTGCCGATTGACGATGGCGTCCGCCCATCTGGCTTGGTACTTGTGGGCGGCCGCGGGGACGATGCCGAGTACGCGCGTATCGAGCGCTTGACCGCGGCCTCGGATGTGCCGGTGACGCTGGCGGGGCGCCTGGATAGCGATGGGCTCGTGCGTGCCTACCGCAGTTCCGACGTCTTTGTGCTGCCTTCGTTTTACGAGGGTCTGCCGCTCGTGACGATCGAGGCCCTCGCGTGCGGCTGCAAAGTTGTGGCGACCGATTTGCCCGGCGTTCGTCCCTGGATGGAGGCGATGCTTCCCGGTGCTCCCGTGACGTGGGTGGCGTCGCCGCGTATGACGGATGTCGACACGCCCGTGGCGGCCGACCTTCCTTTGTTTGAGCGCGCACTGGCAGATGCTATCGCGCAGGCGCTTGCCGCGCCGCCTTCGACGTTCGAGCCGTCGGCGGTCTCTTGGGAAGCGTGCCTGGCGCGTATACTTAGAGTCGTTGATTTGTTGGAAGGGGGTTCGTATGGCTAAGGACACCGTGAGGCTCACGTCCATGACGGCCGCGAGCGGTTGAGCCGCTAAGTTGGCTCCCGGAGCCCTCGCCCAGGTCCTGGGCGATTTACCCAATGTGCATAACGACAACCTGCTCGTAGGGTTCGATACCTCCGACGATGCGAGCGTCTTTCGCGTAGGGGAGAACCTGGGGCTCGTGCAGTCCATCGACTTCTTCCCACCGATGGCCGACGACCCGTTCCTCTTTGGCCAGATCGCCGCGGCCAACTCGCTGTCG
>URYT01000025.1 GCA_900552185.1 uncultured Collinsella sp.
TCGAAGATGTCCTCGTTCTCAAGCCACTGTTCCTGCAGATGTGCACCCGAGGCGAGTTCGTGTTCGACAACCTCGACAAAGCTCGAGGCAGGACAGCCGTATACATCGACACCGGCATCCAGGTCCTGAATGGCGCGCGTGTAGGCGCCCGAGCGAATGGTGAGGTTGGTGGCGAGCACGCCCACGCGACGCGAGCGGGTGCTGTTGATTGCCGCACGGGCACCCGGCGCGATCACGCCGATCACGGGAACGTCGAGCACCTGCTGGGCCAGACGCAAGGCCGCAGCGGTCGCCGTGTTGCAGGCGATGACCATAATCTTGACGTCGTGCTTCGAAAGCCAACGACCCGCCTGCAACGCAAACGAGCGCACCTCATCCTCGGTACGGGTGCCGTAGGGGCAGCGCTTGGTGTCGCCAAAGTAGTAGACGGACTCGTGCGGCAGCGCCGTCGCAATCGCGCGCGCAACCGTCAGACCGCCCAAACCAGAATCGAACACGCCAATCGGGCGCGTGTCGCCTGCCGGATTCTCGATATCGGACATTACCTCACCAGTCTCTCTCGAAAAGACGTGTCCAAGTGCGGCGACGCCGCGCTACGAACGCGCCGCGACCAGCAGCTCTGCCGTCGCCGCCCAACCGTCGACAATTTTGCCGCGCGTAACGAAAGCGTTCTCGCAAGCAGCCAGGAACTCGGGCGCGCCGGCGCTCGTCAGGCCATTCTCGACCAGGCAGAACGTGCCCACGTGATCGGCCATGTAGAAGTCGGACTCGGAATCGCCGAGCGCCAACGTCTCCTCGCGCTCGATCCCCAGGTGCTCGCAGAAGCGCGCAATGGCGACGCCTTTGTTGAGACCCGCCGGATTGATATTGAAGGCGCGACCGTCCTCGACGCGATCGAGCTCGAGCGTCGTCGGCTTGGACAGGTGAGTCAGATGGCCGTTGCAAGCCCAGATCAGACCGCAGCCGGCCTCGTCCAGGATGGCCTGGACCTCATCGTCGGGCACATCGCCGCGCATGCCGACGGTGACCTCACGGTATTTGTAGCCGGTCGACATGTCGTTGTGATACTCGATCTTGTGCGGCCAGCGGGCGAGGATCTTCTCGCACACGCCGGTCTGCTCGATCACCTGGTGCGGCGTGAGGCCGCAAGGGGAGTCGTAGGGCATGTCGCCGGTCAGATACTCCCAATCGTTGGCTTTGAGGTCGTACATGACCAGGCCGCCCATCTCGCCGATGTAGGAGTTGAGACCGAGCACGCGCGCGTCCTCGTGGATCATGGTACGGTTGCGGCCCGAGGTGGGAACCACCTGAATGCCAGCACGAGCGAGCGCCACGACGGCCTCGACGAGTTTGGTCGAGGGGTTGCCGTCGTTGTCGCGCAGCACGCACGAGCCAGGTGCAAGCATCGTGGCATCCAGGTCGGTAAAGACGTATTTGACCTTGGCCAAGCGCTCGCGCATCTCGCCCGAAAGCTCAGCGACGGTCGGCAGGGTATTGTGGGACATGGTTACTCCGTTTACGTAGAAGGGTTTGGACTTGGACGGCATGTTTTGATTGAGGGAACACGCTTATGGCGACAGCGCACTCAGGGCGCCGCCGCCATCATGGTTCATTAGTCAAACTGGGTAACATCGATCAGGCGATTGGCCAGCGAAAGGTCGCTCTCGATGGGCACGAACTCGTCGCCCACGTGCATGAGTTCCTCGTCACCTTTTGCCAGCAGCAAGACAATGGTGGGAGCATCGGGGTTGACGTACTCCTCGCGCGCCGCCTTGAACGCCGCATGCACAGCGGCTTCGCGATCGAGGATGATCTTGTTCGGCGTATCGTCGGGAACATGTTCGGCAAGCTCGCGACAGACCTTCATCGGGTCCTCGTGAGCTGGATCCTCGTTCGTAAAGATCATCAGGTCGGAATACGGTGCGGCCTCGCGTGGCAATTGCTCGCGGCGCTCCTGCGCCTTGCCGCCGGCGGCGCCAAACAGCGCAATGACGGGGCTAGCGGGAAACGCGCGCTTGACCGACGAGAAAAGCGAACGGAACGAAAGCTGGTTGTGCGCATAGTCAACGACGCAGATCACGCGGCCGTCCTTCGACTCCACGACCTCCATGCGGCCCGGCACACGCAGTTTGGAGAGGCCCTTCTTGATAGCCTCGATACCGATGCCGATCTCGCGCGCAGCGGCGATAGCGACCAGCGCGTTTTCCACGTTAAAGTCGCCCGCGATACCCAGCAGGACCTTCTCCCCCGCCTCGGGCTCGTCGGCGCTCATGCCGTGCAAGTTGAACTCGATGTTAAAGCCGAGCATGCGGACATCGCTCGCCCACAGGCTTGCCTCGGGATGCTCGACGCCAACGGTCACCAAGCGCTCGGCCGTCGACGCTGCCTCTAGCACACGGTCAACCTCATCGGTGCCCAGATTCACCACGGCGGTCTTTGCCTGGTCAAAGATCCTAAGCTTGCTCTCAAAATAATCCTCAAACGTGGGGTGTTCGATCGGCGAGATGTGGTCGCGGCCGATGTTGAGGAAGCACGCCACGTCAAACGGCAGATTCTCGACGCGTTGGTACTTGAGCGCCTGGCTCGAGACCTCCATGACCATGGACTGGCGACCGGACGTGCGGCAGTTGGCGATATGGCGCCAGACCTCGGGGGCCTCGGGCGTGGTGTTGGTGCTCTCGTAGCACTCGATACCATCGTCGGTACTCACCGAGCCGATCATGCCGCAGGACTCGCCCGCCGCCTTGATGATGGACTGGAGCATAAAAGCGGCCGTGGTCTTTCCCTTGGTGCCGGTGATGCCCACGATCTTGACGTCGTGGTCGGGACGGTCGTAGACCTCCGGCGGCAACAGGGCCATGGCCGTGCGAACACTATCAACAACCAGCATCGCAGCACCGCTCTCCTGCGCCAGCGGCTCCAGAGACTCGACCAGAGACTCCTCGCACACAAATGCGACGGCGCCCGCATCGAGCGCCATGCTCAAAAACGCGGGCTTAAAGGCAGCACCTTTGCAAAAGAATACGTCACCTGCCGAGACCGCGCGCGAATCAAACGAGCAGCCGGTCACGGCGCGCTCGTCAACCTGCTCTGATGCGCGCAGCTCGCCGCACACATCGAGAAGCTTGGCAAGCGTATCGACCGTGGTCACGGTCGCGGAATCCGAATGGTGCATCTTTCACCTTTCTCAGCCATTTGGCAGGGACGGTTTTATAGTAACTGAAACGCACCCACGCAAAAACGGCTCCCGGAGGAGCCGTTACGCGCAGGCGTTCGTAAGCCGAGGCTAGGCAGCCTGAACAGCGGGCTGGTCCTCGTCGATAAAGAAGCGCTTGTACCACACTAGGAACACGAGCGGCGTATAGATCTTGCGCTGGAAATCGCCCTTGCCCGCAAAGTGCAGATCGAGCAGGTGCATGAGCTCGTCGGTATTGAAGAACTCGCTTGCCCACGGCGCGGTGAAGTACTCCTTGACATAGTCGTACCACTTTTGCTCGCGCAGCCAGTAGACAATCGGCACCGGGAAGCCCACCTTGGGACGGGTGGCCCACTCATCGGGCAGCGACTTGTTGGCAGCGTGGCGGAGTACCTGCTTGTTGCCGTTCTCGTTGATGCGGTAGCGATCGGGAATGTGCTCGGCGAACTCCATGACTTTGCGGTCCAGGAAGGGCACGCGCAGCTCCAGCGAGTGCGCCATGCACATCTTGTCGGCCTTGAGCAGAATGTCGCCCGGGAGCCACATGTTCATGTCCAGGTACTGCTTCTTGACCAGCTCGGGCTGACCCTTCACGCGCGCATAGATGGGAGCGGCAAGCTCGAAGGCGCCATCGCCGGTGTTGTACTCGGGCTTGAGCACGCCGTCGACCTCGCGCTCCGGCCATACCAGAGCCTGTCCCAGGAACGACTTCTCGGGGATCTCGGCACCCTTGACCAGGAAGTTATGTCCCTTGAAGTACGGCATATGCAGCGCCAGGTTACCGAGCGCGCGACGGATGGGCAGCGGCACCATCTTTTTGTACTTGCGCACCGGGACCGTGTCCTCGTAGTAGGCGTAGCCGCCAAAGAGCTCGTCGGCGCCTTCGCCCGAAAGCACGACGGTAACGTCCTTGCGGGCCATCTCGGCCAAGAACCACAGCGGCACGGAAGACAGGTTGGACTGCGGCTCGTCCATGTGATACTGGATGTCCTCGAGCGCACCGAAGAACTCGTCGGCGGTAATCATCTTGCGAACGTTCTCGACGCCGAGCTTATCGGAAAGCTCCTTGGCGTAGTTGGTCTCGTTGAAGTTCTTGTAGTCAAAGCCCACCGAGAAGGTCTTGTCGGGCATGAGGCAAGCGGCGATGTAGCTGGAGTCGACGCCACCGGAGAGGAACGACGCGACCTTGACGTCGGCGATGCGATGGGCCTCGACGCTCTCGTGCACGACCTCGTCCAGCTCATCGACATACTCTTCGAACGGCTTCTCGACGGCAGAGTAATCGCAATCCCAGTAACGCTCGATGTTCATCTTGCCGGTCGGGATATCGACGGTAAAGTAGTGCGCCGGCGGCAGCTTGTAGACACCCTCGAAGAAGGTCTCCTCGGTTGCCGAATACTGCAGCGTCATGTACGGACGCAGAGCCTTTTTGTTGACCGCCTTGTGGAAGTGCGGGTAGTCCAGGAAGCTCTTGATCTCGGAACCAAAGAGCACGCCCGGAGCGCCGTCGCCCGCATCGGCCATGGGATAGTAGTAGAGCGGCTTGATGCCAAAGATGTCGCGGGCGCCAAAAAGCTTGTTCTTCTTTTTGTCCCAGATGACGAAGGCGTACATACCGCGCAGGCGATCGAGAACGGCCTCGCCCCACTCCTCGTAGCCGTGCAGGAGGCTCTCGGTGTCGGCGCCGCAGTGGAACTTGTAGCCCTTGGCCTCGAGCTCAGAACGGAGTTCTTGGAAGTTGTAGATCTCGCCGTTGAAGACAATGACGACGCTACCGTCCTCGTTGGCCATGGGTTGGGCGCCAGCCTCGGTCAGGTCGAGGATCGACAGGCGGCGGAAGCCGAGGGCAACGCGGCCGTCGATAAACTGACCGCCCATGTCGGGACCGCGATGGACGATGCGGTCCATCATCTTGGTGAGCACCTCGGATTGGTTATCCGTCCCACCGACAAAACCGACAAAACCGCACATATACTATCCCCTCTGCTGTTGCTAGGCATCAAATCGAATCAGTAGCTTTTGAGTATACCCGAGGGCGTAAAGAGGGGCGGAATGTTCAGGCAATCTCAACTGAATCAGCTCCGCTGTGACACGCGCGAGTCACCTTTAATGGATATGAGGTGAATGAGGCGATTGTTTTGCTATACTCTCTCCGCACGGGCGATTGGCGCAACGGTTAGCGCAGGTGCTTTACACGCACAAGGCTGGGGGTTCGAATCCCTCATCGCCCACCACTGATTTGATAGGCTCCCAGCAATGGGGGCCTTTCTTTTTTGGACCCATCGCAGAGGGATTCGAACCCGACAGGGTGCGAAGCTGAGGAAACGCGAAGCGTTTTCCAGCGCAGCACGCGAGGAGCGGAGCGACGAAGCGGGACGCGGGCGGCGCCAGCCGCACGCGGACATCCCTCATCGCCCACCACTGAATTGTTAGGCCTCCAGCGATGGAGGCCTTTCCTTTTTCAGGCCCAGCGCATGGGATTCGAACCCGCCAGCACGTCTGTCACAAAGGCCGTGGTCAAAAAATGGCAAAAATGAGTACTGCTACTTTGTTTACAACATATAAATAGACAGTATTTGCTTAAGTTACGCAACATATGTCCATTATAAGGACTAACAGTTGGATCAAAATCGTGCTTTCATCGCCATTTCGACTTGCTATCTGGCCTTATTAGTCCAAAATTGCTGCTACCAAATCGGTAACAGTACTCATATTTGATGTTTTTTGACCAGCAGGTCTCCCTGCCTTAGCAAATCTAAGGCAAAACGGGCTCCAGGCCGCTGAATCATGCCGCATAGGGCACGTCCGCAGTCCGGAACCCGGTCCAAATTGAGTTATTGCGCCGCGTTAGCCCAAAACATCCGACAGGATCTCGATCAGGCTGTCCACGTCGGCTTCCTCGCAGACAAGTGGCGGCAGGAAACGCAGCGTATGCGCACCCGTAGCGTTGATCACGGCACCGGCGGCCAGCGCGCGGGCAACAACATCATGCGCGTCGCCCGCGGCATCATCCAAATCACAGCCGAGCATCAAGCCGCGGCCACGTACCTCGGTCACGTGCGGCAGCTTGGCGAGCTTTGCCTCCATATAGGCGCCCACCTTGGCAGCATGGTCGGCATAATCGCCGCGCACGAGCGCGGAGAGCGTCGCGGCGCACGCCGCGACGGCCAAGCAGCTACCGCCAAAGGTCGAGCCGTGGTCCCCCGGCTTAAACACGTCGGCAATCTCCTTCTTTGCCACTACGGCACCCATGGGCACGCCATCGGCAATGCCCTTGGCAAGGCTCATAATGTCGGGCTCCACGCCATAGGTTTGGAATGCAAATGGCTTGCCAGAGCGGAAGATGCCGCACTGGACCTCGTCGGCGATAAGCACGGCACCCACCTCGTGCGCCAAGTCGCGCGCCGTAGCCATAAACTCCTCGGTCATGGGATGCACACCGCTCTCACCCTGGATCGGCTCGAGCATCACGGCACAAATTTCGCTCCCCAGCTGCTTAAAGATCGCACGAAGCTCATCCACATCGTTGGACGTGCAGGCCACAAAGCCACCCGGCAGTGGGCGGAAGCTGTCCTGCAGCCAATCCTGCATGGTGGCGGCAATGGTCTCGAGCGTACGGCCGTGGAACCCGCCGCGCATGCACACGATGGTGTTGCCGCCATTACCGGCACGCTTGGCGTACAGGCGCGCGAGCTTCATCGAGCCCTCGTTGGCCTCGGCGCCAGAGTTGGCAAAGAAGGTCTCCCAAACCTGCTCATCCGCAGCCGGGGCACCAAGAGCAGCTGCCGTGGTCTCATCGCCGGCGACAACGGCATCGGCAAGCACGCGCGCACCATCTACGTCGTCGTTAGCAAGCTTGGACAGCAGCGCCGCGACCTGTCCGCGCTGCTCGATGTAGAAGTAATTGGAGACATGCATGAGCTTTTTGGTCTGTGCCTCGAGCGCCGAGAGCACAGCCGGGTCGCCATGACCTAGGCTGCACACGCCGATGCCGGCAAGAAAGTCGAGGTACTCACGGCCATCGTCGCCGGTGAGCTTCATGCCGTGACCCTCGACAAACTCGACCGGAGAGCGGCCAAAGGTATGCATAACGTAATGGGATTCAAGCGATTGCTGAGCTGCAAGTGACATGGGATGCCTTTCGTTGGGCGCCAGACGGCGCGGGGCTATGGGTGCAGGAATGGGGCGGCTGCGGGTCAGCTAGACCGTCTGAAGCTTCTCGACCTCGTCAAGGTTTTCGGTCAGACGCGCAGCAAACGTCGAAAGCGGATGCGGATGCGTATCGAACTCGTAAGCCGTCTCGGTGGAATGGATCACGGTGCCGACGCCGGCATCGGTCAGCAGCTCCAGGAGCAGCGAATGCGGCGTAGTACCGTTAATGATGTGGGCACGAAATACGCCGCCGGTAAGCGCATCGACGGCCGCGCGCAGCTTGGGAATCATGCCCTTATCGACCTCGCCGCCGTAGAGCATTTCGTTAACCTCGTCGAGCGTTAGGTTGGAGATAAGCGAGTCCTTGTCGCTAAAGTCCTTGTACAGGCCATCGACATCGGTCAAAAAGATCGCCTTATGCGCGTGGAGCGCCGCGGCAACGGCACCGGCGGCGGTGTCGGCGTTGATGTTGAAGAAACCGCCGTCCTCCCCCGCCGCGACGGTAGCGATGACGGGGATGTACTCGCTATCGAGTAAGCGCTCGATATAGTCGGTGTTGACGTGCGTCACTTTGCCCACGCGACCGAGCTCGGGGTCGAGCGGCTCGGCGATGAGCGTGCCGGCATCGCTGCCCGACACGCCCACGGCCAGGTTGCCGTGGTGGTTGATGGCAGCAACCAGCTCCTGGTTAACCTTGCCGCCCAGCACCTCGCGCACGATATCCATAGTCGCCGGCGTGGTCACGCGCTGGCCGTTCTTAAACTCGACGGGAATATCGTAATGGCTCAGCGCCTCGTTGATAGCCTTGCCGCCGCCGTGCACGATGACGGGGCGCATACCGATGATCTTGAGCAAAACGATGTCGCTCATCACGTCGCGGCGCAGCTGCTCATCAACCATGGCGGCTCCGCCATATTTGATAACAACCGTCTTGCCGGTCAGGTTCTTAATCCACGGCAGCGCTTCGAACAGCAGCTGCGCGGTTGCTTCGTTGGATTCGCTCGAACGACAATCGCGTGCGAATTTCATAATCTGCCTCGTCTTTCGTATCGTTATCGCGCCGTGCTCCGCTGTCCGCAATCGCGGCAAGATGCGCAGCGTGCCCGGAATCTAGGAACGGTAGTCGCCGTTGATGGAGATGTACTCATGCGTGAGGTCGCAGGTCCACACGGTCGTTGCCGCGTCGCCTGCGCCCAGGTCGGCCGAGATCACGATCTCGGGCGCCTCGAAACGTCGTAGAGCCTCGTCCTCATCAAAGGGAACAGTCAGACCGTCGCGACAGACAGGCATGCCCATCATGTCGATGGAAACGTCTTCCTGATTAAACTTCACGCCGCATTTGCCAAGCGCCATAGCAACACGGCCCCAGTTGCAGTCGTGGCCGGCGATGCAGGTCTTAACGAGCGGCGAGTTGGAAACGGCACGGGCGGCGATATCGGCCTCCTCGTCGTTCACGGCGCCGGTAACGTTGACCGTAACGAGCTTGGATGCGCCCTCGCCATCGGCGGCGATATTGCGCGCCAGGCTCTCGCACACCTCGTGCACGGCAAATGCCAACTCGTCGAAGGCATCGGAGCCCTCGACGATAGGCTCGGCATCTGCGGCAGCGGCGCCGGAGGCAAGCATGATGCAGGTGTCGTTGGTCGAGGTGTCGGAATCGACCGTTACCTTGTTAAAGGTCTGCTTGACGGTCGAGAGCAGCAGGGCATGAAGTGCCGCAGGCTCGACGGGGGCATCGGTGGTGATAACTGCGATCATGGTGGCCATGTTGGGCATGATCATGCCCGAGCCCTTGCACATTCCGCCTACCGTATAGACATTGCCCGCATGACCCGCAGCCTCGCTGACATAGGACACGGCGTACTCCTTGGAGTGCGTGTCAGTCGTCATGATGGCGCGAGCGGCATCGGCGCCACCGTGGGCGGAGAGCGCCTCGTAGGCAGCAGGAATGGCGGTCTCAAACGTGTCGATCGGCAGAATCTGGCCAATCACACCCGTGGAGGCAACCAGAATCTGCTGGGGTTCGCAGCCGATGACCTGCGATGCGATGCTGCACGTCTCGCGCGCGCATGCAAGGCCGGTCTCACCCGTGGCGGCGTTGGCATTGCCAGAGTTGACCGAAACGCCGGCGATGACGCCATAGCCCTTGTCGGCACCGCCCAGGTTGGCACGACTCACCTGCACGGGCGCCGCGCAAAAGCGATTGGTGGTAAACACGCCAGCACCGGGACAGGGTTTATCGGGCACGACGAGCGCGTAATCCAGACGCTCGGGGTTCTTGCGGAACCCAGCGTGGATTCCCGCAGCTTTAAAACCAGCCGCAGCCGTAACGCCACCCTCGACGGCGCGAATCTTGATATCAAACAGCTCGGTATTCATCGTCTTTATGACTCCTTATGTCAAACAAAAAACGGACATCGGTTGGTGCGCCATGCCAGTCGTGATCATGAGACCAGCTTAAGAGTGGCGCCCCACTCGATGCCCGACTACCAAATCGTTAACAATCGAATGTGCTACACCGGGCACGCCACTGTGGGCAAGCCTCGTCGCTCGTCAAAGCCAAAGACGATATTGGCGCACTGGACCGCTTGGCCCGCAGCGCCCTTGCACAGATTGTCGATGGCGCCCGTCGCCACCAGCACGCCCGCGCGCTTGTTGAACGCAAGGCCAATCTGGGCGGCGTTGGTGCCGACGACCGAAGCCGTCTTGGGCTGCTGGCCGGCATCGAGCACGCGCACAAAGGTGCGTCCAGCGTAGAACTGCTTGTAATGGTCGACGACATCCTCAAGAACCAGCGCGTCGAGAGCCTGCGGCGCGAGCGGCATCGTCACCGTGGAAAGCAGGCCGCGCTTGAGCGGTGCCAGATGCGGGGTAAAGACGACGCGATCGGTTAAGCCAAGGATTTGCTCAATCTCGGGCGTGTGGCGATGTTTACCCACGCCATAGGCTTCCAGGTTCTCGTCGGCGCTGCAAAAGTGGGTGCGGGCGTTGCAGGACTTACCGGCACCCGTCGCGCCACTGATGGCATCGACGATTACGGGACCGTTCTCTGCCACCCAACCCGCACGCACGGCAGGAGCAGCAGCAAGACTCGTTGCGGTGGGATAGCAACCGGCGCAGGCGACCAACACGGGCCTGCCAGCGGCATGGCTGGAAGCAGCGGTCTCTAAGTCCTCGCAGAACAGCTCGGGCAGGCCGAAAGCGCGGGTCTTGAGCAACTCGGGGCTCGTGTGCTCGGCGGCATACCATGCCTCAAAGACAGACGCGTCGCTCAGACGGTAATCGGCCGAAAGATCAAAGCAGGAGACGCCCGATGCAAGCAGCGCGGGCACCTGTGCCATGGCAGCCGTGTGCGGCACGGCAAGAAAAACCGCATCGCAGCTCTTGAGCTCGGGGGCGTCATGCGTGGTGAAAACCAGATCGCTCACGCCAGCAAAGCTCGGATACACCGCGGACAGCGGCTGGCCGGC
The DNA here is from genome assembly GCA_900552185.1 of uncultured Collinsella sp. Taxonomy (GTDB): domain Bacteria; phylum Actinomycetota; class Coriobacteriia; order Coriobacteriales; family Coriobacteriaceae; genus Collinsella. The sequence goes on from URYT01000025.1 coordinate 10,819, forward strand.
ATCGGCGTTGGACGTAATGGCAACAAGTTCAAACTCGGGATGGCCGAGCACGAGGCGAATGAGCTCGGCTCCGGCATATCCAGCCGCGCCGACGATTCCAACCTTCAAAGACATATCAGACTCCTTGTCTGCGATTTATGCACCGATGCGCATTTCGCAGTGGTCGTTATGAAGTGGGTTGAAACTTTAGCACCAAAAGATGCATGAACACATAAATGGCTTGCATATTCATGCATTGAAACATTCCCGACACATTCGCTTGAAGGAATTGACAAATGGAGCGGCCCCGTATTGACCGGCGCTCCTAACGGCGCCGGGCAATACGGGGCCCGCCCATGCGAAAACCAAGTTGTTAGGATGAGCCAGCTGGCTAGAGCTCGACCGGCACCCATTCGTCGTGATTGCAGATAAATGCCTCGGAATCCTCGACGCTAAAGAAGACAAGCGCGGGGTCGTTAGGCCCCTCATAGTGCTCGCCCAGGTGCTCTAGATGCTTCCACCCGGCTTCGCGCATTTCGTCTAAAGCCCGGTCATCCAAGCCGGCACGCCCGCGCAAGATGAGCCAGCCATGGCCCGGCCACCAACTCGTGGCCTCAAAGCGCTGGTTTTGCAGCAGCTCTTGCCACACATCTTTGGTGCGCGCTGTTACAAACCACAGCTTGCCATCCTGGATCTGCGCAAACGAAAACGGACGCACATGAGGCTGTCCGTCAACGCTCGTCGCCAAATACCATGCCGGCACCGACGTCAGATACTCCAACACCGTATTCAATCCGTCCACGTTTCCTCCTGTACTAGTTAGTTTGGGAACCTGGTTTGTGCGAGCTAGAGCTCCAGGCGCTCCTCCCTGCCGTCGATATCACAGAAGCGCGCGGCAATATTGCAGACCGAAAAGAAAGCAAGGCGGCCGTCGTTGGCACTCTCGTGTTCCTCGCCAATGCCCACCATGTGCTTAAAACCCGCTTGACGCACCTTGTCGCTCGCAACTGCGTCGTCCTCAAGTGCGGCTTCGCCGGTCAATACGATCCAACATTCCCCCGGCTTCCAGCCCGATACCTCAAACTTGGGATTCGCGCTCAGCTCCGCCCACACATCTTTGTCGCGCGACGTACAAAACCACAGTTTACCGTCATCGACCATGGCAAACGAAAACGGCCTCACGCGAGGCTGATGCCCGTCGGCTACATCGGTCGTGGCCAGATACCACGCCGGAATGCGCCTGAGATACGAACAGGCGCGCTCAAGCTGAGCCGTGCGGTCGTTGTCGGTCATAGGGACCCCTTTCTTGCGCTCGAATCGCGCCTAAACAAGTTGAAGGTTGATGACGATGACGCAGATGAGCAGCAACGCCGTCACCACCGCCGCCAACGCATCGCCGCGGCCAAACGTAAGTGCATGCAGACGCGTGCGTCCCTGTTCGCCGTGATAGCAACGCGCATCCATGGCGGCCGAAAGCGTCTCGGCATGACGGAACACGCCCGTGAACAGCGGAATGGCCACACTGCCGAGCATACGCACGCCGCCGAGCGGGCCTCCCGTCACGCGCGCACCGCGGCTCGCCTGCGCATCGGCCGTCTGCTTCATCTCGGTAGCGAACTGCGGCATAAAGCGCAACGCGATACCCATGATCATGCCGAGCTCGTGCGCAGGAAGTCCCACACGCGCAAACGGCGCGAGCAGGCGCTCAAAGCCCGCGGTGAGGTCGAGTGTCGGTGTGGTGAGCGTAATGGCGCTCATGCCGGCCATCATCAAGCTCAGGCGGCACGCCATAAAGGCGGCAGAACGCAGCGAGCCCTCGCTTATCTGCAGAAAGCCGAGCTGCCACAGGATGCGCCCACTCTGATCGGTAAACAAGTTGAGCACCGCGACCACGACGACGATTGCCAGCAGCGGCGCCATCGACGACAGAACGCGACGAACCGGCACCCGAGACACGGCATAGGTCAGCACAACGAAAATTGCGACCGGGACCAGTCCGCGGAAGCCACTGACCGTGAGCGTCGTGATCAGAAACACAAAGCCCAAGAGCAACTTGGTTCGCGGGTCCAGGCGGTGGATTGCACTATCGCCGGGATAGTAACTGCCAAACGAAAACGCCTCCATCAGCAGCCCTCCTCTCGCGCGACCGTCTTGGAATTAGCAATGTCTGCGACGTTAGAAGGACCGCCCGAGCGACCGATTAGCAGGTCCACCAACTCGTCTGCCAGCGACTCAACCGTATAGAGGCCGTCAAAGCGCAGCGGCACGCCTGCCTTCGCAAGCGCCAGCGCCATGCGCTGGGCAGCGGGAACACCCAAGCCGATTGATTTAAGCTCATCCGCATGCGCAAAAACCTGAGCGGGCGTGCCCTCGGCAAACACCGCGCCCTCGTTCATCACGACGATGCGGTCGCAGCAATTGGCCAGGTCATCCATGCTGTGCGAAACCATGACAACGGTCAGGCCCTCGCGATGGAGTCGATCGATGAGCCCTAAGAAATCCCTGCGCGCAGCCGGGTCGAGCCCCGCCATGGGTTCATCGAGCACCAGGACTTCGGGCTCCATGGCGAGCACGCCGGCGAATGCCACACGCCGTTGCTGACCGCCCGAAAGCTCAAAGGGACTCTTGTCGCCGACCGTGGAAAGGTCGAGGCCCACGCGCGAGAGCGACGACTCGACACGACGGTCGACTTCATCTTGCGGCAAGCCAAGGTTGTGCGGACCAAACGCCACGTCCTGCGCCACGGTTTCGGCAAACAGCTGACGCTCGGGATATTGAAACACCACGCCGACCTTGGCCTTAACCGCGGCGGCGTCTTTCTTGTTTGATAGATCGAGCTCCAGCGCGCGAACGGATCCCTCCTGGGGGCGAATCAAACCGTTGAGATGCTGGACCAGCGTCGACTTACCCGAACCGGTATGACCTGCCAAGCCCAGGAACTCGCCGCGACGCACCGTCAGCGATACATCGCGCAGCGCCCACGGGCTGCTGGGGTCGTTTCCCCAGAGAGCCTGTTTGTTCGATTTGTCCGCAGTGGCCGAGCGCTTATGCCAGCGGCGGCGCTCGCGCGGACTGAGCGAATAACTGTACGAAACATGGGATAGTTCGATAACGGGCTCTGGTACGTTATCTTCGTTGCCTGCCGAAACCGTACCGCCAACGATTTCCGATTGGGATGCGGAAGACTGCCCCACAGTGCCTGCCCCACTTCGCTCGGCATAAGTCTCCACAACCTCGGCAACCATACCCGCCTCGCGCACCTGCGCATGAACAGGCACGCCCTTCGCACGAAGCGCCGTGCCCAAACGGCACGACTCTGGCATGTCAAGGTTGAGCTGAGCGAGTTCATTCGCCCGCGTCAGAATCTCCTCGGGCGTGCCCAGCATGGCAACTCGTCCCGTCTGAAACACGGCGACACGATCGGCCTCGGCAGCCTCTTCCATAAAGTGCGTAATCATCACGATAGTCATGCCGCGATCGTGGAGTGCGCGGCACGCTTTCATAAGACCCTTGCGTCCGCGCGGATCGAGCATCGAGGAGGCCTCGTCCAAGATAAGCACGCGCGGCTCCATGGCAAGTACGCCGGCGAGCGCCACGCGCTGCTTTTGTCCGCCCGAGAGCGCATGGGTCTCGTGGCGCTCAAAGCCCACCAGGCCCACGCCCTTCAGCGCCTCGCGTACGCGCTGCGCAATTTGCGCCGATGGCACGCCAAGGTTTTCGGGACCGAACGCAACGTCATCTTCGACAAGCGTTGCCACCAGCTGATCATCGGGATTCTGGAACACCATGCCAGCAGTCGAGCGGATGTCGTAGACCAGCTCGGGATCGGACGCGTCCATGCCGTTGACGCACACCGTTCCCGCATCGGGCTGCAGCAGCGCATTCAGATGCTTGGCAAACGTCGACTTGCCCGACCCATTGCCACCGAGGATGCAGAAAAACTCCCCGTCCTCGATGTTCAGATCGACACCGTCGAGTGCCGACACGGCACCGTCATAGCTAAAGGAAACGCCCCGACACTCAATCATGCGCGGCCTTTGACCTGGTCCTTTTTAGGCGTGATGAGGTTGGAGACTGCTTTATACACCACCAGCGTCAACACCGAGTTAAGCACGGTCTTGATAAGGTTGAACGGCAGCACGGCAGGAATCATGAGCGGGGCGATCACATCGACCGAGCCATACCAGAACCATACGCCAATGGTAAGGTTTGCGACCATAGACAGCGCCGTAGCGGCAATGACGCCGAGCACCAGGCCAATCACGGCACCCTTATAGGTATGCATCTTCTGGTAGACGATAGCCGCGGGCAGAATGTAGCCCAGCGTGGCAACCAGGTTCATAAGCGCGCCGACCCAGTCACCCGTGGTGAGCGCATGGATAACGATCGCCATGGCGGCAACAGCAGTGCCGGCGCCAGGACCATACGCAAAACCGCACACCATCGCCGGCACCAGCGACGGGTCATACGTCAAAAACGGCGCCGAAGGAAGGATGGGTAGCTGCACATACATAAACAGGGCGCCCAAAGCACACATCAGCGCCATGGTAACGAGCTGTTTGGTGCTCCACCTATTCGTGTTCTCAAAATGGATATGCTGCGACTGTTCAGACATTAAGATCACCTGCCTCTTTCATCCGGACTCTAACCGTTGGTACTGGAATCTCACCAGTTCAGCCGGCATGCGAACCAACACACGCACGGGTCGCGGACTCATCGGCTCGGTCGCAGGCATCTCACCTGCGCCACGGTACCCCTTTGGCACCGCCCGATTTACCGCCAGTGGGGAATTCCACCCCGCCCTGAAACAGCAATTGCAAGTGTAGCACGAGCAGGTTTTCGCGCAAGTATGCCAAGGGTAATTTGTGGCGGAGATCAGTTGCCGCAACAACCACGTTCCCCACCCATCCCAAAGTAACGCGCCTTTCGCGGCAAAGCCGCGAAACAGCGACCGGGACACGTATCCCCATCAGCCACGATCTCCGCCCACGCCGACCTCAAGGCCGTAAACGCAGGGAATCCGGGGGCGTGACGGGGTTTCTCTCCGGAACATTCCGCAGGACGCAAAGAGGCTCCGCAGCGCGAAGCGCGATGCGGAGC
>URYT01000026.1 GCA_900552185.1 uncultured Collinsella sp.
TAAGCACAAGCTCCCCTTCATCCCGCTGGACCACCACAAGGCGGTCGTTGTAGACAAAGTACAGCACATCCTCGGGCAGGGAATGGGGGATATTGGACTTATAGATGTTCACGTGAAGTGTTGAAGAATCATCTTCGTCGTAATAATCAGTCCAAATCTCGCGATCGCCATTCATGAAAGTAGAGCTGCAGCAATGAGAATCAAACTCGCTCTTGGCCCCGGTTTTTGCATCGACTAGGCATGCCGAAGACTTGTCATCGTCTGAGTACGTCCCAAGCAAGATGCCGCCATCATGCGAGATGCCGCCGAGATATCCATCGCCGAAGGGAAAAGCGATCGAGCTAATTATCTCGTCACTATTTAAATCGTAAACACTAAGATTCGCATCCTCTTCATTGAGATAGTAATAGCCGTCATCCTCATCAAAAAGATCATTCGATCCTTTCTTTGTATAGAGGGCATAAAACTCCGCTGAAGGGTTTGAATAAAGCCATTCAGGAGCGTGGTCATCATCGTTGAAAACAACGCTCATATTTCCATCGCGGTCCGCTTTTATTAATGCGGTGTCGCTCTGAAGATAAATATCGTCCGAGTAAGAGCTGGTGACGATATGGTCGATGTCCGAAGACCTATCATCTTTTTTCACGTTAACCGTTTTCAATTCCGTTGACCCTGTATCGCAATTGAAAACCCTAAGAGAAACAACGCCTTTCTCAGTATCGTATGGCAAGAAATAGAGACGGCTCATATCGTCTGAATAGTAGAAATAAGAGTCATCTTTATCAGATTGATATGTTTGAACTAGCTTGTCAGACTTAAGGTCATAGATTTCGACCTTTTTGGGATCATCTTCATTGTTATAGTGTGCTACGGCTGCTCTTTTACCATCATTGGAGACGGTTGTTGTGCTGTGGGCATATTTGGCCGAAGCGATGGGATGCACTGCTTGGGTTTGATTGTCTGGAGAGAATACGACCAAATTGTTGCCGTCTACCCAGTAGAGCTTATCGCTGGAGGTGGCACATCCTGAACTAAGGCTTTTATCCGGAATGGCGATGGGGCTTGTGCTACCGTTATTAAAATTGATGAGAGATACGCTCTTTAGGCTGTAGCCGTCATCGTCATCATAGTCGTAATCGTATAAATAGCCGAACTTTGTATTACCGCTTACGCTGATATGCGAGCCGTCGCTGTTGGTCTTATAGCTATACGACTTCTCAAGCTCGGGCGTCGGTACGCCGCCGCCGGCTAATGCTGCGGGAGGGGCTGCGAGCGGGGACAGTGCCGCGAGGAGGCCTATGGCGACCGCTGCAATCCTTCCGCTCTTTTGGATGCTCTTAAACATGGCAATCCTTTCCTCTAGATTCGAATGACGATACTGCCATGGTTAATCGGGATTCCGAAATCTTGTTGCGCAACATTCACCATCGGCAAAATAATTCGGCCAGCCGTGCCGTCCCCAAGAGATCATTCTGAGTTGCGGTGAAATAGGGACTGAATACGGGCTCCAGAGGCCAAAACAGTCCCTATTCCACCGCAACTTCATGGGGATGTGTGACAATGCCCGTCGGAAAACATCTGCTGTCTTTGGGGGCCTATCTATGCTGTACGAGTTTTGTGCCGAGAACTTTGAGCGAGTGCCGGCGGCCATCGAGGCCGGTGCGGGGCGCATTGAGCTGTGTGACAACCTCGCCGTCGGTGGCACCACGCCTTCCGCCGGCGTTATTAGCGCTACAGTCAGCTATGCTCACGAGCATGACGCGCGAGTGATGTGCATGATTCGCCCGCGTGGCGGTGACTTTCATTACAACCAAGACGAGCTGCGCATGATGGAGATGGACCTGGGCCTTGCCGTAAGCGCCGGCGTTGACGGCTTGGTCTTTGGCTGCTGCAAGCCCTGCGCTGGCGGATGGGCGCTCGACGAGCTTACGTTGGGCGCCCTCGTGATGGCCGCGGGCTGCGCGACCGAGGAATGCAAGCGTGAGCCCATCGACATCACCTTCCACATGGCGTTTGATCAGCTCTCGCCCGAGGCTCAGCTCGACGCGATTGATACACTTGCCGACTGCGGCGTTACGCGCATCCTCACGCATGGCGGCGCTGCCGGTACGTCGATCGAGGATAATTTCGATCACCTGACTCGTTTAATCGAGTATGCGGGCGATCGTTTGACCATCCTTCCCGGCGGCGGCATCACTACGGCAAATCGCGACGCGGTCGCGGCGGCGCTAGGCGTCTCCGAGCTCCATGGCACCAAGATCGTGCCGCTGGAGGTATAACCCGTGGCGCTGGTATTTGACGTTCAGCAGGCGAACGGTAAGCCCGACGACAACCGTCGTCCCGGCACCGCGTGCCCCTTTTGCAACACGGAGGGGCTCACCAACATCATCCGGCGCGACGGTGACTGCATCTGGCTCGAGAATAAGTTTAAGACCTTGCGGGCCACTCGTCAGACCGTATTGATTGAGTCGTCCGACCACGACGCCGACCTGGTGACCTATGAGCCGGACGAGCTGCATCATGTTATGCGGTTTGCTCTGGGCTGTTGGCAGCAGATGATCGATTCCCAACAGTACTGCAGTGTGCTCATGTACAAGAACAAAGGCCCGCTTTCGGGCGGCAGCCTCGTCCATCCACACATGCAGATTGTGGGCTTGGAACAGGAGGACGGCTATGCGGCGCTGACCTCAGTCAACTTTGAAGGCATCGATGTTTGGCAGAGGGGAAGGGTTGCGGTCAACATCTCAACCGAACCGATTATGGGGTTCTTTGAGGTCAATGTTTCAGCCCCGCAGGGAATCGCCGCCAGCGATGGCGCGCGAGACCAAGCCGAGACGGACCTCTTCGCCGATGCGATTCAGGTAGCTCTGCGCTATATCCTGAACGAGCACCATGGTGGTCGCGCAGAGTCGTACAACTTGTTCTTCTACCACATGGACGGCCGGACCATTGCCAAGGCGCTTCCGCGCTGGGTGGTTTCACCCTACTTTGTCGGGTATCGGCTGGCTCAGGTCAATGCTGAGACCACGCTCGATGTCGATGCGGAGCGATTCCGCGCACATCTGGAGGCGCTCACATCGTAAAGTGAGCGCCCGCACACTGCGGACGGTTTAGCGCGCCATTGCATCGCGGCCGGCCTCGACCCGCTTGCGCTGGGCGGCGCGCTCCTCGCCGGTCAGACGCTCAAAGAAGTGTCCGATAAGCGAGGCGAGCACCTGCTGAAACAACGTTCCACACATGACGGGAAACACAACTTCGCCCGGAAAGTATTGCGTGGCGATGACGGCGCCCGAAGAGATATTGCGCATGCCGCAGGTAAAGCACATGGTGGTCGTCTCGCTATACGGCAGGTGCAACGCGCGGGCGACCAGAATGCCCACGACAAAACCGCTGATGGCGAAGACCAAAATAAAGAGGGCGACTTCCAGGCGCACCGCGTTCATGTGCAGCACGTACTCGCTCATGGCGGTGGAGTTGGACGCGATGACGCCCATCATCATAAATTTGCAGGCGGGCGAGAGCGCGGGGGAGAGCTTCTCGTGTCCCCAGCCGCGCGTAAGTTCGTTGATTACGATGCCAAGGATGGCGGGGATGGCAATCATAAAGGCCATGTTCTGCATCATGCTCGGAACATCGATTGCGACGGTGGCACCCAGCAGGAGCTTGAGCGTGAGCGGAATCGTCACGGGCGATATAACCGAGGACGTCAGGATGATGGTGAGTGCGAGCGGGCCGTTGCCGCCGAACATGCTGATCCACATAAAGGCAGTGACTGCCACGGGTACGCTGTACTCGATCACGATGCCGCAGACAAGGTTGGGGTTGGAGCCAAAGAACAGTGAGCCCATGACATATGCCGCGATGGGGATGAGCACGGCCGAGACAAATAACGCCAAAATCAGATGAAGGGGACGGCGGAACACCTCGGCCACCTGGTGAAAGGTGTTACTGAGTGCACCCTGAAACGTCATAAAGGCAAACAAGGTGGGAACGATGGGCTTGAGAACGCCGATCTGCTGAGGAAAGAGCACGCCGAGCGCCACGCAAATCGGAACGATGATCTGCATGTACCCCGCGAGAAACTTGCCCAGTCCAACCCATTGCTTCATATGCTCTTGTGACTCCCTATGCCCGTGAATCCGTTTGAATGGATATGCTAGACGCTCGCATGCGTCCGTGCGGCTGAAACGCCCGATTATTTCGAGGCTATTACCGACATCGTTTACCGAAACCGCGGTGTGCTGCGGCGATTTGCGTCCGCGCTGCACGGTATAATAAATCTGTTCAACAGATCTGCCTGCCGAAGCGGGTATACACAGAGGACTCATCGCTATGAACCGTGAGAGGTATCGCGGCGACCTGCCCCTATCGGGGGTGGGCGCCTATGTCATCGCTTAAGACGACGCATCGCTGGGCGGTCGCTCAGCAAAAGCCCGAGCTCGAAAAGGAGCTTTCGGCTGGTCTGGGCATACCCGGGCTGGTGGCGCGCATTATGGTTGCGCACGGCATTACATCCATCGAGGAAGGCCAGCTTTTTTTGACGCCTTCGCTCGATCGCGACTGGGCGGACCCACTCGTTATTCCGGGCATGGCGGTCGTCGCCGACCGCGTTGAGCGTGCTATTCGCAGCCACGAGCGCATCGCCGTCTTTGGCGATTTTGACGTCGACGGCATTACGTCGACTTGTCTGTTGACCGAGGCGTTGCGTTCGTTTGGCGCCAACGTCACGCCGTTTATTCCGCACCGCTTTGACGAGGGCTACGGCCTGTCGCGTGCGGCGCTCGACCGCGTCAACGAGCTCGCTCAACCCAACCTGATCGTGACCGTCGATAACGGTATCGCTGCCAAGGAAGAGGTTTCCTATCTGGAGAGCTTGGGAATCGATTTGGTGGTCACGGACCATCACGAGCCGTCCGATCAGGTGCCGCAGGGCGTGCCCTTGACCGATCCCAAACTCGAGGATGAGGGCCCCTCACGCGAACTTGCCGGTGCCGGTGTGGCGCTCAAGCTGGTGCAGGTTTTGGGCGAGCGTCTGGGTAAGCCGTCGTATTGGCGTTCGCTGATTGAGGTTGCGGCGCTGGGCACCGTGTCTGACATGATGCCATTGACGGCCGAGAACCGCGCGTTGGTCGCCGAGGGCATCCAACAGATGCGCGTGACGGCTCGTCCCGGCTACATTGCGCTTGCAGCGCTCGCCCAGGCCGACCTTTCTACCATTACGGCGGACGGTCTATCGTTCTCGCTCATTCCCCGCTTAAACGCCGCCGGCCGCATGGCCGATCCCAAGCTGGCGCTCGACCTGCTGCTTGCCCGCGATCCTATCGAGGCAAGTGCACTGGCGGCCGAGCTCGAGGAGATCAACCGTCAGCGTCGCGAGATTGAGGCGGAGCTCACGCGTGATGCCATGGCAAAGGTCGAGGAGACCTATGATGGCGGTCGCGCAATCGTCGTGGGTGGCGAGGGCTGGCACGAGGGCGTTAAAGGCATCGTGGCGAGCCGCCTTACCAACCGATATCACGTGCCGGCGTTGCTCTTCTCTATCGAGGACGGTATAGCACGTGGCTCGGGTCGCTCGGTGGGCAAGGTCAACCTGTTCGAAGCCGTCGAGCGCTGCTCCGACCTGCTGATTCGCCGCGGCGGACATGCCGGTGCGGTGGGCGTGACCATCGAGGCGTCTAAGCTCGATGAGTTTCGTCGTCGCCTTTCCGCCGTGTTGTCCGAGCTTCCCGCCGAGGACTTTGAGGACACCGACGAAGTTGCCGCCACGGTTGACCTTTCCGAATTGAATATCGAGACCATCGAGCAGATTTCCCGCCTTGAGCCGTTTGGCCAGGGTAATAAGGTGCCGCTGCTGGCTGCCGAGGGCGTGACGATGTGCGATCGCGCCGTGGTGGGCAAGACCGGCGAGCATATGCGCTTCGTGGCGACGGATGGCGCCGCGAGCGTGCCGGCCATCATGTTTCGTGTGCCGCAGATCGATAGGCTTATCAATTGCGACAGCGCTGTCGACTTGGTGTTCGAGGCCGTTGCCGAGCATTGGCAAGGTCGCGTAAAGCCAAAGCTCATGATTAAGGATGTCTTGGTCCGCGATACCACGGCGCCCAGCGTTGACGACCCGGCATGTGAGCTTCGCCGCGGCGTACAACCGGCGGATTCTGGACTGCGCCTGGAGTCGCGTAAACGCGAGACGCTTGCCCAGCTTTCCTATACCGAGCTCACGCGCTCACTCATTCACAGCTTTATCGGATCGAACCAGCCGCACCGCGCGCAGGTCGAGGCGCTCGATGCCCTGGCCGATCACCAAAGTGTTCTGGCCGTTATGGGAACGGGGCGCGGCAAGTCTCTTATCTTCCATGTGCATGCCGCGCGCGAGGCGGTTCTTCGCGGGCGTGCGAGTATCTTTGTCTATCCGCTGCGCGCGCTCGTTGCCGACCAGGCCTATCACCTCTCGTCGACGATGGCCGCGCTCGGCATTGGCGTAGGCGTGCTGACCGGCGAGACCGTGGAAGCCGCGCGCGATGACGTGTTTGCCGGCCTGGCTTCGGGTCGCACCGGCATCGTTCTCACGACGCCTGAGTTCCTTTCCATCCATCGCGATCGCTTTGCGCGTTCTGGACGTATCGGCTTTGTCGTTATCGATGAGGCACACCATGCCGGCCTTGCCAAGGGCGGTGACCGGAGCGCATACCTCGACATGCCCGATATTCTCAAGGCCCTGGGCAACCCCGTTGTCATGGCCGCGACTGCCACCGCAACGGCTCCGGTTGTGGCCGAGCTCGCCCGCGTGCTACCGATTACCCGCACGGTGGTCGACGAGACCGTTCGCGAGAACCTACAACTCGAGGACGACCGTGACCTTGCGAGCCGCGAAAATCGCCTGGTGTCGATCGTGGCGACGGGGGAGAAGACCGTTATCTACGTGAACTCGCGCGACCAGTCCGTGGCGCTTGCCAAGACGTTGCGCAAACGCGTGCCCGACTGCGCGACCCATATTGCGTTCTATAACGCCGGGCTTGCGCGCTCCGATCGCCGCCGTGTCGAGGAAGCCTTTAGAGACGGAAGTCTCAGCTGCATCGTTTCAACTTCGGCCTTCGGTGAGGGCGTCAACCTGCCCGATATCCGCCATGTCGTGCTCTACCACATGCCGTTTGGTGCGATTGAGTTTAACCAGATGAGTGGCCGTGCCGGCCGCGATGGACAGCCCGCCGTGATTCACTTGCTCTATTCGTCGCGTGACGCTCGTATTAATGAGCGCCTGCTCGATTGTTACGCGCCCGAGCGCGATGAGCTTGTCACGCTCTATCGAGCGCTGCAGACCATGTGGCGCTCCAACCGTGGCAAGACGGGGGACGATTCATTCTGCGCGAGCGATATCGACATTGCGCAGATGTGTCTTGCCATCGATGCCCGCACGCCGGTCGACGAGCGCTCGGTGGAAAGCGGCCTGGGAATCTTCGAAGAACTCGGTTTCTGCCGCGTTTCGGGGTTTGACGATACGCGTCGCATCGCGATGGCGGAAAACCCCGGTCGCGTGCAATTAAGCAGGTCAATTCGCTATTTGGAGGGCTTGCGCTCGCGCATGGAGTTCACGGCTTTTCGGAGCTGGGCGCTCGATTCGTGCGCTTCTGATATGCTAGCCAAAGTTAATCGCCCGATCGTACCGCGGGCCTAGGGGAAGGGGACCTCGATGGACGCCGCAGCCCGTACCGCCCATGATTCCACCCTCCAGCCGTTTTCGGAGATGGAGCACTATAAGCATGCCGATGAGCTGCCGCCCGAGATTATGGCGGACAGCTACGACAAGCTGGAGCGTCTGTGCCTCAAATATATGAACGAGGACGACTTCTCCAATGTGGAGCAGGCCTACTGCTTTGCTGCCGAGAAGCACTGCAACCAAAAGCGGCGCTCGGGTGAGATGTACATTAACCATCCCGTCGAGGTAGCTATCATTCTGGCTGACCTCAAGATGGACTGCGATGTGGTGTGCGCCGCGTTGCTGCACGATACCGTCGAGGACACCGAGACCTCGCTTGCCGATGTTTCGGGTCTGTTTGGCGAAACCGTGGCAGGGCTCGTCGACGGCGTGACCAAGCTCACCAACATTGAAGTCGACAGCATGGACGAGAAGCAGGCGCTTACGCTGCGCAAGATGTTCCTCGCCATGTCCAAGGACATCCGCGTCATCATCGTCAAGCTCGCCGACCGCCTGCATAACATGCGCACGCTTGCCGCTCTGCGCGAGGACCGCCGCCTGTTTAAGGCACGCGAGACCATGGACGTGTACGCGCCTTTGGCCGACCGCCTGGGCATGAGTTCAATCAAGTGGGAGCTCGAGGACCTGTCCTTTTTCTACTTGGAGCCCGATGCCTACCAGCGCATCGCGCGCATGGTATCCGAGTCGCGCGAGGTTCGCGAGCGTTATCTGGCCGAGACCATCAAGACGCTCACCGATGAGCTCAATCGCATTGGTCTTGAGGGCTTTCAGATCAACGGTCGTTCCAAGCACTATTGGTCCATCTATCAAAAGATGAAGCGCAAGGGCAAGGAGTTCTCCGAGATTTACGACCTGGTGGCGCTGCGCGTCATCACTCATTCGGTGCGCGATTGCTATTCCACGCTTGGTGCCGTGCATACCCTGTGGCATCCCATGCCCGGTCGTTTTAAAGACTATATCGCCATGCCCAAGGTCAATAACTACCAATCGCTTCACACGACGGTTATCGGCCCCACGGCCCGTCCGCTCGAGATTCAGATTCGAACCTACGAAATGCACGAGCAGGCCGAGTATGGCATCGCTGCCCACTGGCTGTATAAGAAGTCGGGCGGATCGTCTGCCTCCAAGACTAACGATGCACAGCGTCTGGACGACCAGATCAACTGGCTCAAGCACTCACTCGACTGGGCGGCGTCTGACGAGATCACCGATGCCAAGGAATACCTGCATTCGCTGAAGGTCGACTTGTTCGACCAGGAAATTTTTGTCTTTACGCCCAAGGGTGAGGTCATGGCGCTTCGTGCCGGCTCTACACCGCTCGACTTTGCCTACGCCGTTCATACCGAGGTCGGTAACCACTGTGTCGGCGCCAAGATCAACGGTGCGGTGGCGCCGCTCACGCACGAGATCAAGACGGGTGACCGTGTCGAGATCCTGACCAACAAGAGCTCTAAGCCGTCGCGCGATTGGCTCAAGATCGTCAAGACGCCTTCGGCCAAGTCAAAGATTCGCCGTTACTTCGCCGCCGCGACCAAAGACGATGACGCTGCTGCCGGCCGCGATATACTGGCTAAGGACCTGCGCAAGCGCGGGTATGGCATCTCTACGCCGCGATCCACGCGTGCGCTCAACGCCGTGGCGGAGCAGTTTAACTTCAAGCAGCTCGAGGACCTTTTTGCAGCCGTTGGCGCGGGCAAGGTCGCCCCGCGCGCTGTGGGCAATAAGGTCGAGCAAATCTTGGACCCCAAGCCCGAGGAACAGCTCACCAAGGCCGAGGCTATCGCCGAGGTCGTCAAGCAGCCTGCCCGCGGCTCCAACCGCAAGCCGCAAAAGCGCGGCAAGAGCGCGAGCAACGGCATTATCGTCAAGGGCGAGAGCAACAGCGGTCTGCTGGTCCGTCTGGCGCATTGCTGCAATCCGGTGACGGGCGACGATATCGTCGGCTTCATCACGCGCGGCCGAGGTGTCTCGGTGCATCGTGCCAACTGCCCCAACGTCAAGGGCCTCATGGAGCACCCCGAGCGCATGATTGACGTAGAGTGGGATGGTGCTGCCGATACGCTTTTCCAGGTCGAGATTGTGGTCGAGTGCCTGGATCGTATGGGCCTGCTCAAGGACGTCACCATTGCCATTGGCGATGCAGGCGGCAATATCCTTTCCGCCGCCACCTCGACCAACCGCGAGGGCATTGCGACCCTGCGTTTTATGGTCGAGATCTCGGACGCGAGTGGTCTGGATCCGCTGCTGGCTTCTATCAGCAGCGTTGACTCGGTCTACGACGCGCGCCGCCTGATGCCCGGCGAGGGTGGAGCCCAGCTTAAGCGCCGCGTTTAGTCGCGACGAACGTGCCACATTATCGATATTCGCTACACTCGAGGCATCGTTTGATGCCTCGAGTTCTATAGAGAGGAGAGGGACATGAGTGCTGTGTCCTTGGATGTAACTCCCAAGGGATCGGTCGAGATCGAGACGCTCGTAAACGGTCCCATTCAGACCAATAGCTATGCTGTTATTTCGGACAATGAGTGCGTGATTATCGACCCCGCATGGGAAGGCGAGCGCCTGGTGGAGCATGTTCGAGCCGAGCATCCCGGCGTACGCATGCTTGGCGCCGTTTGCACTCATGGCCATGCCGATCATGTTGGTGGTGTTGCCGGCGTACGAACCGCCGTTGGCGAGGGCTGCCAGTATGAGCTGTGTGCTAAGGATGTGGCGGTGCCGCATGCGAACATCGAGGAACAGCGAGCTATGTGGGGCATTGAGACGCCCGACCCCGGGGAGCCGACGCGCCTACTCGCCGAGGGCGATGCTCTCGAGGTGGGCGATATCTGCCTGCAGGTGATCGAGACGCCAGGGCATACGCCGGGCGGGATCGTCTTGTTTGCTGCCACCGAGCAGGGATGCATCGCCTTTGTTGGCGACACCCTGTTCCCGGGTAGCCACGGCCGCACCGATCTTGCCGGTGGCGACGAGGCGGCGATTCTGCGCTCGCTCTCCAAGCTCGCCCGGCTTCTCCCGCCCGATACCGTTTGCCTAACCGGCCATGGCGATTCGACCACCATGGCACGCGAGCTCATGCAGAACCCTTTCATGCAGGTGTAGCTTTATAGTCAGCTTCTAAAGCACGAGAAGCGTCCAAACGTCAAGCTATTTTTCCCCAACGGGTCGATTCCGTAGGGCAAACGGTCAAAAAAAGTCTGTTTGGACGATATTCGTGAACAAACGAACGTTTATGCTCGGGTGCGCCGTGGTAAAATCTCAGGCGTTATCGGAGCAACCTTACAGGAGGTTTCTTTTATGCTCGTCAACGCAGCAGACATGCTCAAGAAGGCCGAGGCCGGCAAGTACGCTCTCGGTGCCTTCAACACCAACAACCTCGAGTGGACCCTGGCTATTCTCCAGGCCGCCGAGGAGGCCAAGTCTCCGCTGATCCTTCAGTGCACCGCTGGTGCCGCTAAGTGGATGGGCGGTTTCAAGGTCTGCGCCGACATGGTCAAGGCTGCCGTCGAGGCCACGGGCGTTACCGTTCCCGTCGCCCTTCACCTCGATCACGGTTCTTACGAGGACTGCTTCAAGTGCATCGAGGCCGGCTTCACGTCCATCATGTATGACGGCTCTCATGAGGAGACCTTCCAGCTTAACCTCGACCGCACCAAGGAGCTCGTTGAGCTTGCCCACTCCAAGGGCATGTCCATCGAGGCCGAGGTCGGCGGCATCGGCGGCACCGAGGACGGCGTGACCTCCAACGGCGAGCTCGCTGACCCCGCTGAGTGCAAGCAGATTGCTGACCTGGGCGTCGACTTCCTCGCCTGCGGCATCGGCAACATCCACGGCGTGTATCCCGCCGACTGGGCTGGCCTTTCTTTCGAGCGTCTGGGCGAGATCAAGGCTCAGACCGGCGACCTGCCCCTCGTCCTGCACGGTGGCACCGGCATCCCCGAGGATCAGATCAAGAAGGCCATCTCCCTGGGTATCTCCAAGATCAACGTCAACACCGATCTGCAGCTCGTCTTCGCCAAGGGCGTTCGCGAGTACATCGAGGCTGGCAAGGATCAGCAGGGCAAGGGCTTTGACCCCCGCAAGCTCCTCAAGCCTGGTCGCGACAACATCGTTGCCCGCACCAAGGAGCTCATGGAGGAGTTTGGCTCCGTCAACAAGGCGTAAGCGTCGCTAAACTTCCCGTCGGAAGCCCCGTCCCCCTACACTGTTTCCTTTGCGCTCACCTGGCTTCGCCAGAAGTCGCGCCAAGGAAACAGTTCCGGGGGACGGGGCTTCCTTCGTTTAACGCCGCAGGGTTACGAGTCTGAATTAAGAGGGCTACTGGCTTTGCCAGAAGTCGCGCGACGGAATCAGCTCCGGGGAAACGGGGCCTCCTTTGTTAACTCGCTACAGGGTTACTGGGCTGAATTCATTTTTTATAGGTACCGTTTATCGGTGTTGAGGGTTCCTTTATTGGGGCTTTCTTTTTATCTCGCTACAATGGACTTCAAGAGTTCTAATGACTTGGAGTTTGGTATGGCTGTTATTGATGTGCTGCCTTCGGATGGGAAGGTTATTGACGAGGGTCCTGTTGGTTGCTCTGTTGATGTTTGCAATGATGACTTCCGTTTTCTAGATGTTGGCTTGCCACCCGAGATTCTGCGTTTAAAGGACGCGGGGTATCTTTCGCAGGCTATTGAGGCTTGCGACCGCCTACTTGCCCAAAATCCCGATCCCTCGCTTGCTGCCTGCGTTCGTGCCGAGCGGTATCGCATGCTTGAGACGCCGCTTCATTTTTCGGTGTCGCGCGATCGAGCTATTGCGATGATTCGCGAGGAGTGGCCTGAGTTTACCGAGGAGCAGTTTAACGATCTGATTGACCGTAAGCGTATTGACTGGCGCTTTATCGATGGTCAGCTGTTCGTTCTCGATAACTTCCTTGATTCTTTGCGCGTGTATCCCAAGGAGGTTCCGGGTCTGCGTCCCGATTCTGCGGATGGAATTGCGCTGCGCAACCAGATGCTCGAGGAGATGGAGTCGCAGGGCGGGCTGTCTCGCACCATTACGCTTAAGGCATGCGTGTCTGTCCCCGGTGCTTTGGAGGGGGAGACCGTTCGCGCGTGGCTTCCCATTGCCGCCGCCTGCCGCCAGCAGTCTCAGGTCGAGATGCTTGATATGACGCCGGAGGGGGTCGTTGCTCCCGCAAACGCCTCGGCGCGCACTGCCTCGTGGGTCTCCTCGACCGATCGCTCATTCTCGGTGACCTATCGCTATCACATCGATGCCGCCTATTGCGATATCTATGGTGGCGCGCTCCCATCGCATCCCTGTATGGACGCGCCTCTGCCCGAGGAGACTTCCGAGGACCGTCCGCACATTGCGTTTACGCCGTACCTGCGACAGCTGACGGAGCGTGTTATTGACGGGCTCGAGGATCCGCTCGATCGCGCTCGTGCTATCTATGATTATCTGACACAGCATATCGACTATCGCTATCAGCCACCGTACCTGCTTTTGGGATCTATTGCCGATGACTGTGCACACTTGCTCCGCGGTGATTGTGGCGTTATGGCACTTACGTTTATCACCATGTGCCGCATCGCGGGTGTGCCCGCCCGTTGGCAGAGCGGCCTGTATGTTGCGCCCGATTCGGTGGGGCCGCACGATTGGGCTGAGTTCTATACGCCACAGACCGGTTGGCTTAACGCCGACGTATCGTTTGGCTCCTCGGCGCGCAGGATGGGGGAGGAGTGGCGTCGTCGTCACTACTTTGGCAATCTCGACCCGTGGCGTATGGTGGCCAACGATCGATTCCAGGCCGAGTTTGTGCCCGCTTTCGATGGCATGCGTGAGGATCCCTATGACAATCAGATGGGCGAAGTCTTGGTTAACGGACGCGGGTGCCGCCAGCGCGAGATGCTCCGTTCGGTCGAACTCATCGAAATGTTCGAAGTTCCATTTTCGGACTAATCGGTAGAAAGCTGTGATAAACTAACTCACGCATTACGTGCCCGAGTGGCGGAATTGGCAGACGCAGTGGACTCAAAATCCACCGTTGGCAACAACGTGCGAGTTCGAGTCTCGCCTCGGGCACCATACATGCAAGTGAGCGTTCAAGGGGGTTGCGGCCCCCTTTTTCGTGTACGTAATGTGATAACGCGCTGTACGTGTTATTATTCGCAAGGCGTTGTTCCCGCAATGCCCTAAAGAGGAACCCGAGGGTTCCCACCTTTTGGCGCCAATGAGCAGCTGACTGGTCATACAACTTAGACCCACTTCCTCAAATCGAGGATGTCTATGTGTACGACCTGGATGCTGAGAAGCGCCGGGTTATTTTTTTATGAATGGAGGTAGGGAAAATAGCTAAGTCTGATGACACCCGCATCAACGACGAGATCACTGTATCTTCGTGCCGTTTGATTGGCGTCGATGGCTCTCAGCTCGGCCTGTTCGCCATCCGCGATGCCCAGCGCGTCGCCGACGATCAGGGTCTCGACCTGGTCGAGATCGCTCCCAACGCGGAGCCGCCGGTCTGCAAGGTCATGGACTACGGTAAGTTCAAGTACCAGCAGGCCATGAAGGCCAAGGCTGCTCGTAAGAACCAGTCCAAGGTCGAGGTCAAGGAAATGAAGTTCCGACCCAAGATCGACGTTGGCGACTACGAGACCAAGAAGGGCCACGTTCTGCGTTTCCTCAAGAAGGGCGCACGCGTTAAGATCACCATCATGTTCCGCGGTCGTGAGATGGCTCACCCGGAGCAGGGCCTTAACGTTCTCGAGCGTCTCGCCGAGGATCTCAAGCCTTACGCTACGGTCGAGTCCAAGCCTAAGATGGAAGGCCGTAACATGCTTATGCTGCTCGCCCCGATTAAGGGCGCCTTCGATGAGGATAAAGCGGCAAGCGATACCAAGTAACTAGTGTTCTGTAACCGATTAAGGAGTATTTCATGCCTAAGATGAAGTCCCACAGCGGCACCAAGAAGCGTTTCCGCAAGACTGGTACCGGCAAGCTTATGCGCGCCAAGGCTTTCAAGAGCCACATCCTGAGCAAGAAGTCCACCAAGCGTAAGCGTGGCTTCCGTCAGGAGACCGAGATCGCCGCTGCCGACCGCAAGGTCATCAAGTCGCGTCTCGCCTAAGTTCGCGTTCCCGTTTTTCGTTTTACCGTCTAGGAGTTGATAGAACATGGCACGTATTAAGCGCGCTGTTGCCGCCAAGAAGAAGCGCCGTACCGTTATGCACCGTGCGAAGGGTTACTACGGTGCCGCTTCGCGTACTTACAAGCATGCTAAAGAGCAGGTCCAGCACTCCCTGCAGTATCAGTATCGTGATCGCCGCAACAAGAAGCGCGAGATCCGCTCTCTCTGGATCACCCGTATCAACGCTGCCGCTCGCCTGAACGACATCTCTTACTCTCAGTTCATGCACGGCCTGAAGGTTGCCGGCATCGAGCTCGACCGTAAGGTCCTGGCTCAGATGGCTTACGAGGACATCGAGTCCTTCAACGAGCTGGCTGCCATTGCCAAGAAGGCTCTCGAGGCCTAATAGATTCTGTTGAATCGCTAGGGGAGTGTCGCACTGTGCGCGGCACTCCCTCTTTTTATCTAGAGTGCTGGTTTATATAGCAAAAGCGCGGGTAGATAGACACTTACAGGTGACCGATCTTTATATATCTCTTAATCGAAGGGTCATCATCTGATACGCGCAGTATTTCTGCACCAGTCTTTCTATTACTTATATAGGAAGCGATAAGTTGTGTAGGACTTGTGAAGAGTGGAATTGACGTGCCACATCGCTTCGCGGTCTGGCAATATATCTCCTTGCCGCGCGGCCCGGTCGGACCGGATCAGCCGCGGGGCGTGCACCTTGAGAACCGGATACTGCGAGGATGGGCACACCAGGTGTGTCGCATCCGGGCAGACATCGAACCATTTGAAATGGTCTAACTTGGATTTGTTTTTCGCAAGGCCGCCGAGAGGCGGCCCCGAGAAATTCCTTTTCCTATACTAAAACCATATGAATCGAACGGAACCGATCAGCGAATGACTGAGAGGACCGGACGGGCTCGAAGCCCATATATTTTGGACGGAGAGTTCGATCCTGGCTCAGGATGAACGCTGGCGGCGCGCCTAACAC
>URYT01000027.1 GCA_900552185.1 uncultured Collinsella sp.
TGCTCGCGCCCCGCGTGGGCTGGCTGCTGAGAATATTGACGCACCCGGCGTGGTGTATGCCGTGGACTACCTGACGGCCTCGACCGTCTCGGTGCTCGATGGCGGCGAGCCTGTCGTCGATGCACGCGGCCTGGACGTCGTGGTCATTGGCGGCGGCGATACCGGTAACGACTGCGTGGGCACCGCGGTACGTCAGGGTGCGCGCAGCGTGCGCCAGTTTGAGTTCTTGCCGGCGGCGCCTGATGCGCGCGCGGCGAGCAACCCCTGGCCGCAGTGGCCAAACGTTAAGAAGACCGACTACGGCCAGCAGGAGGCCATCGATGCCATGGGCGGCGAGATGCGCGCTTGGGGCGTGGATACGCTCGAGGTGCTGCTGGACAAGAAGGGCGCGGCCGCGGGCCTGCGCGTGGTCGATCTGGATTGGTCGGCTGGCAAGCCCGAGCGCATCGCGGGCTCCGAGCACGAGGTGCCGGCCCAGCTGGTGCTCATCGCCTGCGGCTTTACGGGTCCCGAGCATGGTGTGTTCGACGCCGTTGGCGTGCCTGTTGCCACCGCTGGTCGTCCGCTGCCGGTGATGGCTGCCGGGGGCTCGCACCTTGCGGCCCGTGTCGACGGCGTCGCCGCGGGCGCCACACCGGTATACGTGGCCGGCGATGCTCGCAATGGCAGTTCGCTCGTGGTAAGCGCCATGGCCGACGCCCTGGCCTGCGCTGCCGAAGTCGCCGAGGCGCTGGAGCTGTAAAGTAGTCATTTAAGAACGTCCCCAATGACTAGTCATTTTTTGTCTAGTCGTTGGGGACACTCTTTGCGAGCGATTTGCTCGTTTGTCGACGTACGGGTGTTTATTTGTCGACTTCTTGGGCTGTGGTCACCTGTTGTTTCTGTGGTGGCTGTGGGTATCTGGCACAAAAGGGCGGGTTGGCCGTCTATGTTTACCTGCGGTTTTGTTGCGGTGCGCATTTTCGGTCAAGCTTTTCGTCAAGTGTTTGGTCAGCATCTGGTTTGCAGCCGGAGGCCTATTTTGCCCGCGCTGGTCGTGGCCGACCACCCTCCTCGTAAGCTCAAATTGAGGTCTATCAGTTTGAGGAGGATGCCATGACTGACCACGCTTTAGACCGAGCGCAGCTAGCCGAAGCCGTCGGCAACGATATTGCCGACATAGCCCATTTTTGGATGCTGCGGAAGTTCCAGTTTTTGGAGCCGGCGCGCGAACAGTTCGAGATCATTGTCGACCCGTGGCTCAGCTATTGCACCGAGCCTTCGCAAAACGAAATCATGGCCTACAACATGGCATTTACCGATTGGCTGCTCTTCGAGCGCCCCTATCGCCATGGCAAGACGTTGCTCGAGCTGTATGTTGAAGAGCCGCCGACATTGCTTTCGCCTGCCTCGCTCAAGCGGCTCGAGCAGGTACGCGACACACAGTATTTCTCGCGCTTTGGCATTTTGGACAAGGATCCTGCGAACGGCATGGTTGCGCTGAAGGATACGCGCACCGACCGTCGCTTTGATGTCTACGACCCGCATATCGTGCAAAAGGAGCATTGGAGCGACGGCGCGATTGCGGTGCGCCTCGCCTGCGTCGACGATGTCTGGCTGACGGCGGGACAACTCTATCTGTATGACATCGCACGCCTGAGTGACACGGCGGTCGATGGGCCTGGTGCGGTGCATCCGGAGGACCTGCAGGATGGCTTTGACACCTCGTGCATCAGTTTCTTCTTGCGTCTGGTCCGCGACATCATGGGCGCCCAGGGGCGGTACGTAAAGTCGCTCAACATCTACGAGCAGGAGTGGGAGTAGGGGATGTTACTGGTGTCGCTCTGCTGCCCTGACTTTGTCTCAATCTGTAACGTTTGGCGGCTGTTTGGGCCCGTAACTGTTACAGATCGAGACATTTCCCTGGTGTCGCTGGGGTGGGACTGCAACGTATTCCGTCCCCCCCATCCCCTCTTCCCTCCGTTAACCGATATGCTCGACTTTAGGTCGCTGCATTAGGTGATAATGGACAAATGTTCAAGTTAATCGTGAGGGAGGAGCTCGATATGGCGTCTGCCGATCGTTCCACGTTGTTTATCAATGCGACCGTCCTGGATGGTTCGGAACATATGGAGCCGCAACCCGATATGGCCGTGACTGTTGAGCGCGGCGTCATCACCTGGATGGGGCCGAGTGCTGTGGCGCAGGCGCCCGCGGGTGCCGAGGTTATCGACCTGGGTGGTGCGTATCTCATGCCCGGTCTCATCAATATGCACGTGCACCTGTGCGGTTCGGGCAAGCCGGTTTCGGCGGGCGATGCGGGTGCGTTGATGAAGAAGCTCGATAACCCCGTGGGGCGCGCCATCGTGCGCCATATTCTTAAGGGCAGCGCCCAACAACAACTGGCAAGCGGCGTGACCACGGTGCGCGGCGCGGGCGACCCACTGTTTGCCGATCTGGCCGTGCGCGATGCTATCGATGCCGGCAAGTATCAAGGTCCTCGCCTGGTGGCGCCGGGAACGGGCGTCACGGTTCCGGGCGGCCATGGTGCGGGCTTGTTCGCCCAGGTGGCAAACAGTCCCGCCGAGGCAGCCGAACAGGTGCGCGACCTGTATGCGCGCGGTGCCGACGTCATTAAGCTGTTCGTAACGGGCGGCGTGTTCGACGCGACCGAGGTGGGCGAGCCGGGCGTGCTGCGTATGCCGGTGGAGGTTGCCGCGGCGGCGTGCAAGGCTGCGCACGAGGTGGGCCTGCCGGTTATGGCCCATGTCGAGAGCACCGAAGGCGTGAAGGCCGCGCTTGAGGCCGGCGTTGACACGATCGAGCACGGTGCCCCGATGACTCCTGAGATCTTGGAACTGTACCGCGGCGCCGCGGGCACGCAGCTTGAGGATCGCGCGCCCAGCGTTACCTGCACTATCAGCCCGGCGCTGCCGGTTGTATTGCTCGACCCGAAAAAGACCCATTCGACCGATACGCAAAAGAAGAACGGCGACATCGTGTGCTCGGGCATTATCGAGAGCGCCCGTGCCGCACTGGAAGCTGGCGTTAAGGTGGGCCTGGGCACGGACTCGAGCTGCCCGTTCGTGACGCAGTACGACATGTGGCGTGAGGTGGCCTATTTTGCCAAGCATGTCGGCGTGAGCAACGCCTTCGCACTGCATACGGCTACGCAAGTCAACGCCGAGCTGCTGGGGCTGGACGGCGAGACTGGCACAATCGAGTGCGGCAAGGCCGCCGATATCTTGGTGACGCGCAAGAACCCGCTCGATGACCTGTGCGCACTGCGTGAGCCGACGCACGTGATGTGCCGTGGCGATTTGGTGCGCAAGCTCAAGGTGAAGCGTATTCCCGAGGTGGACGCCGAGCTCGACGCGATTATGGCCATGCCAGCCGAAGCGCTTGCCGAGGAGCTGGCCCGCGACGGCGTGGCGTAGACGAGACAAAGGGACAGCTCCGTTGCCGCATACAAAAAGCCGAGGTCTCAACACGAGGCCTCGGCTTTTTTATCGAACAAATACTTAAGATTTGGGACAAACAAACCTGATTTATTTGTCCCGCGTGCGGGCGCTAGGAGCGCGTTTCCATCTTGGCGTGGCACTTGGGGCAGGTGACGCGGATCTTGCCTTTGCCCTTGGGGACGGAGAGCATCTGGCCACAGTTGGGGCACTTGAGGTATGCCGTGGTCTTGCGGCCCTTCCACATCTTCTTAGCCGTGCGTTTGGCACGCTCAAAGTCCTCCTTGCTGGTGCCGGCCGCGCGTGAGGTGCTGGCCGCTGCAGCGCCGCCACCCAAACTGGCGACGAACTTGCCCAAGCCGGGGACATTGGCGGTCGCAGCGACAAAGGCCTCGTTCTCCTTGCGACGTGCATCGGTATTTTTGGACAGGCCGCGCAGCACGCCAATCACGATGACGGCGATGGCAATCCAGCTGAGCCACTGGATGCGGGCCATCGATCCGATCATTGCGATGACGATGCCGACAAAACCCATCACGATGGTGAGCTCGTCGGCGCCATTGCGACCCTTCATAAAGTCATTCATGCAAATTGCCTTTCGTTCGATATACTGCACGCTTTTATACCCGATTTAGAGCAAGGGGGACAGGTTAATCTGCACCAAGGTGGTGCAAACATACCTGTCCCCGGAACACCAAGACGGTGCAAAGAAGTCTGTCCCCAATGCCCCAATTACTTGGAGAGCTTGTCGACGACACGTTCGATCTCGGCGAGCTTGGCGGCTTTGAGGTCTTCGTCGCCTGATTCAATTGCCGAGGTCACGCAACCCTCAATGTGAGCCTTGAGCACATCGGCGTTAATGCGCGCGAGGAGCGCCTGTGTGGCCATGAGCTGCGTGGAAATATCGACGCAGTAGCGGTCCTCCTCGACCATCCGCAAGATGCCGTCGATCTGGCCGCGTGCCGTCTTGAGCATGCGGGTCACCGATTTATGGTCTGCCATCATGGCGGGTCCTCGTTTCTGGTCGATTTTCCGGATGCCCCCGTCAGTTGCGGTGAAATACGGACTGTTTAAAGGCCTAGGGCGGCTCAACAGTCCGTATTTCACCGCAACTTCTGAGGATTGAGTAGGCGGCGTCTGCTACGCGGCGGTCACCGAAAGGGCGTGGAACTTCTCGCCGGCGCCCTCGACGGCGGCGGCGAGCTGCTCGGCGGTCACGGTGTCGGCGCACTCCACCTGGACAGTCTGGGTCTCGTGATCGGCGTCGGCATCGGTCACGCCGACCACGTTGAGCAGCGCGGTCTCGACGGTGGCATCGCAATGGCCGCACATAAGGCCGGAAGTCTTGATTGTGTAACGCATGGGTATTCCTCTCTGTTGTGTCGGCTTTCCCAGGCACCCGACCTTGACCTTCAAGCCGTCGCTCGCGTATCAAAGTACGCGTCGCTCCTCTTTCAGGTTAATCTCGGGCATCTGGAAAACCCGTTCTAAATGGACTGAATGGTGAGCCTATTTTGCCACTTTCGGCTTAAAGGTTCGCAGGCGCAGCGCATTGGACACGACGCAGACACTCGACAGGCTCATGGCCGCGGCGCCGAACATCGGCGAGAGCTGCCAACTCGTGAGAGGGAAGAACACGCCCGCGGCAAGCGGAATGCCGATGCCGTTGTAGAACAGCGCCCAGAACAAGTCCTGCTTGATGTTGCGGATCGTGGCGCGCGACAGCTCGATGGCGCGGGCGACGTCCATGAGGTCGCTGCGCATGAGCACCACATCTGCCCCCTCCTTGGCGATGTCGGCGCCGGTGCCGATCGCAAGGCCCACGTCGGCGCGCGCCAGGGCGGGGGAGTCGTTGATGCCGTCGCCCACCATGGCGACCTTGCTGCCCGTATCCTGCAGCTCGCGCACGTGGCGTTCCTTGTCGGCGGGGAGGACGTCGGCGATGACCTGCTCGCTGCTCAGTCCCACGCGGCGGGCAATCGCTTCGGCGGTGACGCGGTTGTCGCCGGTGAGCATGCGCGCGTCGACGCCGAGCTTGCGGAGCGCGGCGATGGCCTCGACGCTCGTCTCCTTGACCTCGTCAGCCACGGCGATGGTACCGACGAGCTCGCCGTTCTTGGCAAAGAACAGCGGCGTCTTGCCTTCGGCGGCGAACTGTTCGGCAAGGCCGGCGGGCACCTTCGCGCCCAGTTCGTCCATCAGACGCACGTTGCCGGCGGCGATGACGTTTTGCCCCTCGCGCGCCGTAACGCCACGACCGGGCACGGCGGCAAAGTCCTCGACCATGCGCGCGACAATTCCGCGTGCCTCGCACTCGGCCATAATCGCCTCGGCCAGCGGGTGCTCGCTTGAGCGCTCCAACGCGGCGGCAAGCTTGAGCAGCGCCTTTTCGCTCATAACAGGCGAGCCGTCAGTGCGCGTGGCTACCACGATATCGGTCACGGCAGGCTTGCCGCGGGTGACCGTGCCCGTCTTATCGAGCACCACAGTGCCCACGCTGCGCAGGTTCTCCAGTGCCTCGGCGCTCTTAAACAGAATGCCCATCTCGGCGCCCTTGCCGGTGCCCACCATAATGGCGACGGGCGTTGCCAGGCCCAATGCACACGGACAGCTGATCACCAGTACGGCCACGGCGGAGGTGAGCGCCTCGTTCATACTGCCGGTCAGTGCCATCCACACCACAAAGGTCACGGCCGAGATCGCAAACACCACGGGCACGAACACGCCGGCGACCTTGTCGGCCATGCGGGCGATGGGCGCCTTGGTGGCGTTGGCGTCCTCGACGAGCTGGATAATCTTGGCGAGCGACGTGTCGGCGCCCACGCGTGTGGCACGGAAGGCAAACGAGCCGGTGCGGTTGACAGTGGCCGCGTTGACAGTGTCGCCGGCGGTCTTTTCCACGGGGATGGACTCGCCGGTGAGCGCGCTCTCGTCCACGGCCGAGCTGCCCTCGAGCACCACGCCATCGACAGGGATGGACTCTCCGGGGCGCACACGCAGGACCTGGCCGGGCAGAATGGCATCGACGTCGACGGTGGCCTCGGTACCGTCCTCGGCCACGACGGTCGCGGTCTTGGGCGCCAGGTCAATGAGCGCCTCGATGGCGCCGCCGGTCTTGGATTTGCTGCGTGTCTCGAGGTATTTGCCCACGGTAACGAGCGACAGGATCGTGCCCGCACTCTCAAAATACAGATTGTCCATGCTCGTCATCATGGCCTCGTGGACCTGACCCGCGGCTAATTGGTCGGCCATGATGAACATGGCGTAGAGCGACCAGGCGATGGAGGCGGTGGCGCCCACGGCAATAAGGGCGTCCATGGTAGGCGCGCCGTGTGCGAGTGATTTAAACCCGTTGATAAAGTACGCGTCGTTGACGTAGACGATGGGAATGAGCAGGACGAGCTCGGTGAGCGCGAGCGTCATGCTGTGGGTGTGGTCGGTGAAGATGCCGGGCAGCGGCCAGCCGAGCATGTGCCCCATGCCTATGTAGAACAGTGGGATGAGGAATACGATCGAGACGATGAGACGGGTGCGCATGGCAGAGGCGGCGGCCTCCAACTTTTTGGTCGGTGACTCCATATGGGCGGCGCCGGACCTGGCTTGCGCACTTCCGCTTTGGACAGCGTCGGTGCCCGTGCTGATGGGTGAGGCCGAGTAGCCCGCGCGGTCGACAGCGGTGCAGATGTCGTCGGGGGAGACCTGCGCAGGGTCGTAGTCCACCAGCATAGAGCCGGCGAGCAGATTGACCGCGACGCTTTGGACGCCGTCGAGTTTGCTCACGGCGCGATCCACATGCGCCTGGCAGGCGGCGCATGTCATGCCGCCCACGTCGAACTTATCTTGAGCCATGGCTTCTCCTTTCTGTGACGTAGTGTCGGAAATGTTAACCTGCCGATACTATACACCCATACCCCCTGGGGGTGTCCAGTACAGAATAAATGCATGACATCTCGCTACAGATGAGGGTAGTTGGTTTACCGATGGACCGTCCCAATCAATCATCTCAATCTGTAACATCTGGATCGGTTTTTGAACCATAGCTGTTACAGATCAAGACAAACAGTTGGCAGCAAACTTAATGTCTCAATCTGTAACATCTAGCAGTGAAAATGACCTCTAACTGTTACAGATCAAGACATAGAAATCGGCCGAAAGCTAACGTCTCGATCTGTAACAACCAGACCCCGTTTTACCGAGTATTTGTTACAGATCAAGACAAACCATTCGAGGGTAACCTGAATGTCTCGATCTGTAACAGTAAGACCGATGTTTGGGTCTTAGTTGTTACAGATCGAGACAATCTCGGAGCAGATGCCCCGGGCATACAACGTAAAACGCCAGGGCGCCCGCGTGATGGGCGCCCCGGCGCATGCTGGGCAGGGTTTGCGAAGCGGTGGGAGGGAGGAGAAGCCGTCCTCCCGAAATCCTTACTCCTGACGACGCTTCTTGTCAGTCAGGAAGACGCCGGCGGCTACGAGCACGACACCTCCGATGACAAACGTCTCACCGGCGAGCGCAGCATTGTCGCCTGTGGTGGGAAGTGCCGAGTTGGCGGCCGTCTTGGCGTTGCCGGCAGACGGCTTTCCAGTAACCGGCTTAGCGGCAGCCTGCGTGATCTTGGCCTGCTCGGCCTTCGCCGCCTCTTGCTCCTGGCGGGCGATCTCGTCCTTCAGGGCTTGCTCGGCGGCTACGCGTTTTGCCTTCGCCTCGTTGTAGGCATTGAGCGCCGCGGTGTAGGCGGGCGTCGCAGCATCAAGGTCTGCCTGAGCGGCATCAAGTGCGGCCTTTGCGTTATGTTCTGCCTGCTTGGCGGCGACGCACTTGGCAAAGAGGGCATTGAGCGTATCGTTCGCGTTTGCGTCAGAGCCAGTAGCAATGCCGTTTTCGACGTTGATGGACTTTAGCTTTCCGAGAGTAGCGACAGCGGCGTCCGATGCGGCCTGAGAATTCTCGACCGCCTGCTCGGCGTTCGCGATGGCATCATTTGCCGCACCAAGGGCGACTCCGGCCTCGGTAACTGCTACGTCGGCCTCCTTCTTGGCCGCCTCGGCGGTGGCAAGATTATCGGCTGCGTTACTCAGGGCGTCGGCATGGGCCTTCTTCGAGGCAAGGTCGTTTTCCGCCGTGGTCAGATTGCTCGCGGCGCGCTCCGCGGTCGCCGCCTTGGCCTCGGCGTTGTCCTTCGCGGTGTCGAGGGCCTGCTTCTTGGCAGCCTCGTCGAGCTTCGCCTTTGCGAGAACGCTCCGGGCAGACGTTTGGGCTGCCGTGGCTTCATCAAGCGCCTGATGGGCCTCGTCGGCTTTCTCCTGAGCCGCAGCAACATCGGCTGAATACTTGGCAAGTTCCTTCTTTGCATCTTGCAGAGTCTGCTGCTTTACGAGAGTCTCTGCCTTGGCGTCATCAACCTTCTTCTGACTCTGAGCGGCTTGCTCTTGCGATGCCTTAAGCTCGGCGCGCTTCTGGTTGACGACCTGCTCTGCGGTCGCCACGTTGCTTTGGGCGGCTTTGACCTGGTCTTCGGCTTCGGCAACTTTTCCGTTTGCCTTGGCGAGATTCTGCTTTGCTAGGGCAACAGCGGCGGCGGCACTTGCTACGCTGTCGTTCTTGGCGGCAAGGTCGCTATTCGCGGCAACAATGCCTTCCTGCTTTTGAGCGACGAGGGTTTCAGCTGCCTTTACGGCATCGGCTTTCGATGCCGCTGTGCTGCGCTTTTGCTCAAGGTCCGTCTTTGCGGCGGCGAGCTTTTCGCTGGCTTTGGAGAGGCTCAGCTGATACTGATCAAAGAGATTCTCGAGTTCATCGATCGAGTATTCTTTCTCGTACGAACCGTAATTGTTGTCGATCTCCAAGACGAACACATACGGCCAAAGGGTTCCGCGCGAGTTGATGCCGTATCCCATGGTTTTGGCGTCAGGCTGTACGATATTCAAATAGTGGCCGACTTTGCCAAAACCCACGCCTTGGGCTCCGAATTCGGTACCGTGACTCCAGAAAGTCTTCCAAGCATCTTTGGGGGCAACGTTGCCAAGGCCGGCTTTCGCTGCAGCATCGTCAAATATTTTCTTTTCGCCATCAACCCATTGGTGCGCGATGTTTTCTTTCGTGCTGAAGTTCCAAGCGGCATTTTCAAATCCGGCATAGTCTGAGTGCCCCTTCGTTGCGTCGGAGTAATTGGAATCAGACTGAGCGATTGCCATTTGCTCTGCCGTCACCTTAAGCTCGCTAAGGCCGACGCTTTTGCGATATTCATTAATTTCGCGCAGCTTGCCAAACGAAAGCTTGGCGTTGTCGAGTGACGTGCCGTCTTTTTTATCGCCAATGGTCGTCGGGTTTTTATCGCTCTGCCTATAGATGATGTTTGCAGCGTCGTTGGCACCGATGAACTGGTAGAAGCCGATGACGCTCTGCGCCTCCGCTGTCGTTGCCTTATCGGTTGCTGCCTTGCACGTATCGTATGCTTTCTGTGCATCGACAACGGCTTGATCGGCGGCCGCCTGGTTTGCCTTGGCAGTTTCGAGCGCCTTGTCTGCCTGCTCCTTCTCGGCTTTTGCCTGGTCGACTTGTTTCTGAGCGGCCTTTGCCTTCTCCAGTTCGGCAGCATGTGCCTGCTTTGCCGAGGTCAACTCCGATTGCGCCGCATCGGCTTTCGTCTGGGCTGCCGTTACATCTTTTTCGGCTGCTGCGACTGTCTGCTTCTTGGCTTCGAGCTCGCTTTCGGCGCCGGTGAGGGCGTCCTGCTTGGATTCAACGTCGCTATTTGCCTGAGAAAGGCCTGCTTCGGCAGTCGCCTGCTGCTGTTTCGCTTGGTTGAGTGCGCTTTGGGTAGCATCGACCTTTGCCTGGGCGGCGTCATACTCCGGGCCCTCGGCGCCTGTCTTTGCGGCCGCCAAATCGGCTTGTGCGCTGTCGTGTGCCGCCTGTGCCTCAGCCGCCTTGCCATCTGCGGCGGTCTTTGCCTGCTGGGCGGAAGCCAGCGTGCCTGCCGCTTCGTCGTAAGCGCTCTGAGCGGCGCTCTGAGCCTGCTGGGCATCGGCGAGCGCGGAATCGGCAGTGGCCTTCGCAGCCTTTGCTTGGTCCAGAGCGGCCTGCGCATCTGCGGCAGGCAGCCTGCTCGGCGACCTTGATTTCCTCCGGCGTTGCGTTGGCGGCTGCCTTCTGGGCTGCCTCGAGCTTGGCCTGCGCGTCGGCTGCCGTCAGCTTTGCGGCATCAAGGACCTTCGACTTGTCCTCGGCGTCGGTCTTGGCTGCATCGAGCTTTCCTCGGGCATCCTTCAGCGTGGCACTGGCGCTGTCGGCCGCCTTGACGCTTTCATCGAGCTGGCGAGCATATTCGGCGCGCGCGGCGGCCTCTGCCTGCGAATTATCGGAGACGGAGGCGTCATAGGTGCTTTGTGCGTTGTCGCGGGCCGCCTGCTTTTCGGTATAGGGAGCAGCCACCGTGTCGTAGTCGGATTTGGCGTCTGCCTCGGCAGCCTTTGCGGCGTCGATCGCAGCCTGCAAGTCGGCAATCTTCTGGGCGTTTGCCTTTACTGCGGAGCCTGCTGCCTCGCCGGCGTGGACGGCGAGCGGGGACATGATCGCGTCCTGTGCCGTGGTGTCGCTCGCATCGTTGGCAAATGCCGAGAACGGCGCGAGCAGCGACGAGCCAGTCATAGCGACGGTGGTTGCCGCGGTGACGGCGAGTCGTGTTGCCTTGTGGCCCGAGAATGTGGGGCGAGGCTCGTCGCCGCCTGAGACTTCCAAGTGTTTAGGTGCGTACTTTGCCATTTCTTCTCCCAATCGTTGAAGGGGTACCTATGACAATTCGTACGTTACGACCGCCGAAAGGGCTTCTGTTGCGCAACATTGGCAAGGAAACATCGACACATTTGAGTCACATTTATGAGGTGGAGTTCTCGGCAAGCTAATGTCTCAATCTGTAACATCTAGCACCAAATATGACCTCTAACTGTTACAGATTGGGACAGACTGCCCGGGGTCAATTCAAATTTCTTGATCTGTAACATCTAGAGAGGTTTTTGACCCCTTACTGTTACAGATTGAGATGTTGTCTCGCGGGGTTGGGGTTTGTCTCGTTCTGTAACATCTAGACCTGTATCTGCCGAGCTAGTGTTACAAATCGAGACAACTGCCGGGGAGGGGTCCCGTCACGGCAAGACGCCCGCCGCCTAGATACAGAATCCGGGGATCACACAGGTTCGTTTATTTGGCTTGTCCGCAGGCGTTGCGTACGTAAAGGCGTCGCCGTCGTGGCCCACGCGATTCAAATAGAGTGTGCCTCCACTCTCCGATGTGTCAGGACTCGCCGTTCGTTCCCACCAACAGGTGTCCTTGCCCTTCCACTGGCGGACCATCGTCTCGTTCGTGGAATACGGGCTCACCTTGAGCTCGCGGAAGAGCTGATACTCCTTGCCCTCGCCGTTGTAGATGTCTGCCAGGTAGTGATAGCCCTCGGCAAACGAATCGGGTGGTTGCGTACCGCACAACTCGACCATGGCGGGAAGCCAAAGGGTCGCGGGCAGCTCGCTCAGACACGATGCGCTTCTGGCGGCGCCAACGTTATTCGAGACCTTCTTGACCCCTTTAATGAGTGCGCGCAACTCGTTGGGCAGCAGCTTAAGGCCGTCGCCGTTGAGCCATTCCCGCAGCTCGCAATCTGCCCAGCCGGCGCTCGGCGGTTCAGCCGCAGCGTTGCGCTCGGCAATACCCGCGTCGAACATAAACGTCAGTCCGGCCTTGCCCGTCCCGTCCAGAAGTTCATCGTGGCGGATGCCCACAAGCTGCGCGCCAACCTGCAGCCCGTTGGTGAGCGTGACACGCTTGGTACACGGATAGGGGATACGCCCATCGACATCGAGCAGGTGATAGCGCTTGGCAATCTCGCGTGCCTCGCTACGGGTCTCGGCGGCCTTAATCTTGAGCGAAATCTCCTGCAGCTGATCCCAGGTGTAGTCGTCAAGCGAACCGCGGATGCCGTCCAGGTAGTCGGGGATGCCAAAGCCATGGGTTGCCGCCCCGATAACGCCGAGCCCCGCAACGGCTGCGACAACGCCACCGATAATAAAGCGGCGGCGGGTCATGGCATCGTGCCGGGCCTGCTCCAGGATCTCTCGCGCGCGCTCGCCGGCGACGTCGACCTTAAGGTGTGTACCGGAGTCGATGTCGATTGCGGCGTCACTGCCCGCGCCTTCGCGGCCCTCGGATTCGGCATCGGTGAGGTATGCCGAGAGCACCTCGAGCATCTGCTGCTCGGTGGGACGATCGCACTGCTCGACTGAGAGACCCTTCATGATGATTTTGACGAGCGCTTCATCGCCCTCGCAGCGCGGCTCGAGCGGTGCCGGCTTGGTCTTGGTCTTTACGAGATAGAACGAGCCGGTTGCAGCGGCGTCCGTCGACTCAAAGTCAAACGGTTTGCGACCGCTGTAGAGCTGGTACAGAATGCTCGAAAGCGCATAGACGTCGATTGCCGGCGAACGGCGAAGGGCCGCGATGCCTTCGATATCCTGCGTGAGCATCTCGGGCGCGGCGTATGCGGGCGTGGCAAAGCGCCAGATGTCGGCGCGCCGGGTGATCGTGTCGTCGCCGAGAGCCATGGTCGCGGAGCCCATGTCGATGAGGCAGGGGTCAAAGGAGCAATCGGCAATCTGCTGCTCGAGCGTTCGGCTGGTGGTGCGGAACATGATATTGGCAGGCGACAGGTCGCGATGAATGACCGGATTCACGAGGCCTTGGGTCATCAAGAGCGCACGAAGCACGGCGTTTCCGACGGCGGCGACCATCTGGGTGGTCAGCCCGCCCGAGGCGTCGTGCGGAAGCAGGGGCAGCGCCTGCTTGAGCGAGGTGCCCTCGACCCACTCCATGAGGATGAGCGGGTCATCCTCGCACGATCCGTAGCCATAGACGCGCGGAAATCCGCGCAGGTGCGAGACGGTACACAGATGACGGTACTCCTCGAACAGCGCAGCGGTGTTGGCCAGGTGCGCTGCCGATTGCTCGGCGGAGCGGTCGGGGGCTTGGCCGGAAAGGATGGCGTTGTCCTTGAGTAGCTTGACGGCAAAGACCTCGCCGCTCGTGTTGATCGCGCGCAGCACGTGCCCGATGTTGCCGTTGTTGCGGTGGGCCGTCTGGAGAATAAGCGTCATAAACCGACGCTTGGCGTCGTCCTCGGCGCTGGGGTCGACCGCCACGGCGGTATCGAACGTATCGAGACGGATGAGTTTGTCGCCATAGGCGCTATCGGTAGTATCCATGGCGTTCCTTTGTCTGGCATGGGTTGCCGCACGTATACGTGAGCAGTGCGGATATCGGTAAAGTACCATGATAGCCGCACTGCCCACGTATACCGCTGTGCATTGTCGTTTACGACGCAGAAGGTAGAAGACGAAAGACGGACGGCGACCGTCTTTCGATCGCCGTCCGCGCTAGTCCACAATGACAAGGAATGTCGTATAGAGACCCAAATGAAGTCTGTCGCTGTTGGCGATTTCCACGGGGGGATAGATCTTGCCGGGCTCGCGTTGGTCGCGCGGCGGCTCAATCACAATATCGCCGTCGCGCGCGCCCGATTCGAGCACCGTGCCGTTGGTCGATCCAAGGCCCTGGGCGTACCAGTGCTCACCCTCAAGCCAAATGCGAAGATGCTCGCGCGATGCGTCGGCGCCCACATCGGTGATGCTGGGCGAGGTTTTGGGCAGAGAACCAATCACGGTGCCGTGCGGATCGCGTGTGAGGGGATGGATTTGCATGTCGGCGCAGTTGTCGGCATGGGTTCTGAGCAGACCGAGGTTGGGGGCGACGGTGCGCGGCTGCTCCAGGCTGCTCATAAAGCCACGTCCGACGGTAGTTTCGGTGGTGCCAAAGTGCTCGCCCGTCTTGCTGTCGCAAAAGCGCTCGACGGTGGCCACGCCCTGAACAGGATCGGCGAGCGCCCCCGTTGCCACAAAGAGCATAAGGTAAAGCGTGCTTTTCTCGCGCACGGCATTGCCGTCAAAGTTGTCGATGCGATTGAGGGCATTTGCATATAGGCGGCTGTCCAGCTTGTAGCTGGTGAGAGCCGACATCATTTCGTTGGCGGCCGGACCGCGATAGTGCTCGGCGATTGCCCGATAGGCGGACTCGCCGCCGCCGAGCTTGCTGCAGATTGCCGCGGAAAGGTTGAGCGTGGTGACGGTAAAGTCGCTGTAGATGGCGGGCGCGCACTGGTCAGGCTTGCGATGGACGATGTAACGGGTGAGATACGAGCGGTTGGAAGAGCATTTCTCGAGCAGGGTACTGCCGAGATAAGAGTTTCCATTGATGAGCATTCGGGCGATCTCGAGATGTTTAAGACCGCCGAACGAGCGAATATCGTTATAGAGGACCGAGCAAGGCGTCTCTGCTGCCACGGATACCTCCTTTGATTGCTTCCTAGCCAATATGGCGATAGGAATTAATGGCTCCCGGTGGGCGACGTATTAAATGGCTGCGCAATATACAGCGTAACCAAAGCAACATTATAGGCCACATGTTCGAAATTGCAGGAAGACTGAGAGATTTGGTTTGGACTGGACGGAAATCCCCCTCTGTCTTGTTCTGTAACATTTGGACCCGGTTTTGCCCTGCATCTGTTACAGATTGAGACAATCGGCCAGGCCCGCCCCGTCCGCCCCGTCATCTGTGGTTTACGTGGGGGCATACGGAGTACGGGTATACTAACCGGCGGCGAATCTGCTCCATCGCTTAGAGCTGCTGCGTCTGGACGGCGCGTGATAAGGCTGCCAAAGCGATCGCCAGCGTGCTGAGCAACGTCCTCTCTGTGCGCACCTGTTTTTGTATGTATTAGCGCACTACCAAGCACGCTCGCGCGGCCGCATGCCGTGCCCATAATGCGTGCAGATAAGGAACAACAACATATGCGTAATTCTGTATCCGACGTCACGGACGCCGAGATTCTGGACGAGGCCCGCGAGGCCATGACCCAGGCTGCCTTCGATGCTGCCGACGAGGCCAGCGCCGCCGAGACCGTCGAGTCCGCGACCGAGAACCTGCCCGCCTTTGACGAGCTGGGACTTTCGGACGAGATGCTTCGTGCCATCGAGAACCTGGGCTACACGGCGCCCACGCCCGTCCAGGCTGGCTCGATCCCCGTGGTGCTCGAGGGCCGCGACCTGCTTGCCGCCGCTCAGACCGGCACCGGCAAGACGGCCGTGGCGCTCCATCGCGCCGCCTACCTGCTGTACAC
>URYT01000028.1 GCA_900552185.1 uncultured Collinsella sp.
CCTTGGCGGCGGGCGGCGTGTGACCGGGCGCGGTGGTTTTGAACACCAGGCCATCCACATGCGCACCGGCGCGCTCCATGCGCGCGCGGATGATCTCGCGCAACAACGTCATTTCCTGCGTCCACGAGGGCGAGTCGAGATATACCAGCAGCTCATTGGACTCGGGCAGGTAGCGCAGGCCCGTCACATGCCGCCCCTCGCGCGTGCCCGAGCACACCGCGTTCCACGCGCGATAGACCGCGCGCGACTCCTCGGCGGCCTCCATCTGCGCACGGCGCTCAGGGGTCGCAGCCGCCAGGATGCGCTGGCGCTCTGCGTTCAAAAAGCCACTGAAGGCGACCGTTTCGCTCTCGCGCTCGTAATTAGCACGTCTCATCCATGCTCACCACCTTGGCTCGATCAAGCAGGTCATCGGTAAAGTACCCCAGGTTGGTCGTGGTTATGACCGTCTGGATATCATCGCCGATCAGCCGCAGGAAAGCACCGCGGCGTTCGCCGTCGAGTTCGCTCATCACGTCGTCCAAAAGCAGCAGTGGGGCGGTGCCCAGGACATCGCGAGCCACGGCCACCTCCGCCACCTTCCAGGCCAGAACCAACGTTCGCTGCTGACCTTGGCTGGCAAATGAACGGGCGGAGCGACCCGCCACAGCAAACTCAATCTCGTCGCGATGCGGTCCCACCAACGTCACGCCGCGGCGAATTTCCTCGTCGGCGTGCTCATCAAGGGCAGCCAGCATGCGCTCGTACGCCCAGCCCTTCAGCTCTTCGCGATCATCGACCTGGGGCAAATCCCCCAGCGTGGACGCATAGGACACGTTGGCGGCTTCACCGGACGCCACTTGCCCGTAGGCAGTACGCACATGGCCCGCCAGCCGGTCGAGCAGGGCCAACCGGTGCACGAGCAGAGCCGCGCCCGCGCGGGCAATCGAATCGTTCCACGCGCCGAGCATCTCGCGGCAGCACCAGGCCTCCTTGAGCAAGGCATTACGCTGGGTCACGCAGCGACCATAGGTGCTCGCAAGATCGGCATAGCGCGCGCTCAGTTGCATGCCAAAGTCGTCGAGGGCGGCGCGGCGCACACTGGCGCCTCGCTTAACCATGTCCAGATGGTCGGGGCAAAACAGCACGCTCGGCAGAACCCCGCGCACACCGGCGGCAGAGCATCTCTTGCCGTTGCGGCTAAACGAGCGTTTACCGTCCTCCGCGCTCAATCCCATATCAAGTACGCGGCCGTCGCCCTCGAGCCTCAGCTCGATCTTGCACGAGCCCACGCCATCATGGACGAGCTCGGCTGCGGTCGGATGCCTAAACGAGGCGCCGCTCGTCAGCAGCTGCAGCGCCTCTATGAGATTGGTCTTTCCCGCCGCGTTGGGTCCCGCAAGTATCGTCACGCCCTCGTCCAGGACAAGACGATAGCTCTCGAAACTGCGGTAGTGCGCGACGGAAAGATCGCGGGCGAACATGGTCATGGCGCAGCGCTAGATGCGAACCGGCATGACCAGGTACAGGTAGTTGATCTTGTCGTAGGACTTGAAGATGCCCGCCTGCGAGTAGCTCTTGAGCTCCAGCGTGATCTCCTTCTCCTTGGACAGGGCATTGAGGCAGCCGAAGATGTAGTGGTAGTTGAAGGCGATGGTACCCGACTCGCCCTCGGCCTCGACATCGATCGTCTCCTGCGCAAGGTCCTGGTCATTGGAGATGGAGGACAGGCCCATCTGCCCGTTCTCGACATCGATCTCGAACTTGACGGCGGGGTTGGCGCTCGCGATAACGGCCACGCGCTTGAGGGCGGCGTTAAAGGCGGCGACGTCGATCTTGACGCTCGTCACGCACGAATCGGGGATGAGCTGCTTGTAGTTGGGGTACACGCCCTCGATGCGGCGCGACACGTAGGTGGTGTTGCCGGCCTCGAAGACGACTTGGGTGTCGGTAGCCCCGATCATGATGGTCGCCTGGCTGTCCATGATGTTCAGTGCGTCGTTAAAGGCGTCAGCCGGAACGTTGAGCTCAAAGGAGCCTTCGAGGGTCGAGGTCTCGACCTGCGTATCGCACACGGCCAAACGGAAGGAATCGGTCGCCACCAGGCGCACGGTGTTGTTCTCGACCTTCATGTGCACGCCACCCAGGATGGGGCGGGCCTTGTCGGTCGAGGTGACGCGCCACACGCGGCCGACCATCTCGGACAAGATATCGGTCGGCAGTTCCACGGCGCTCTCGATGGCATAGGCCGGAAACTCGGGGAAGTCATTGGCATCGAGCGTGTTCAGGCGGAACGAGCTCTTCTCGCAACCAATCAGCACCTGACGCTCGGACAGCTCAAAGGTGACCGGGGCATCGGGGAGGGTCTTGGTGATATTGGAGAGCATCTTACAGGGGATAACCATCTCGCCCTCTTCTTCGACATGCGCCGCGATGCGATGACGGATCGAGATGGTGTAGTTAGAGGTCTGGAATTCCAAGATGCCGTCTTGCGCCTTAACGAGCACGCCCGACAGGATGGGAAGGGTGGATGCCGAAGCGACACCCTTCATTACGACGCCGATGGCTTGTGTAAGCGAGCTCTGGCTGACGGTGAACTTCATCTTTTAATACCTTTCTATAGATATAAATATCTTAATAATAGTAATAGCACTGACGAAACTGTTGATTACTCCCAAAGACGCAGGTCAGACCCAGAAAGAGAATCGACAGCAACCTGTGTGCAACGGGGGTGGTTTTCCACGTTCAAAACCTGCGCAAAACTTTTCATCACCGCGGGTTGGGTTTTAGACACCTTATGCCCGTGGTTTCGACAAGTTTTCAACAGGTGTCTCTATTTCCCTACGAGCGCAGTGTAATTTTATCGCGCAGCGACTTGAGGTCTTCGGTGACGGTGCGGTCTTCCTGGATCATCTTCTGGACCTTTTTGTAGCTCGTGCTGACGGTCGAGTGGTTGCGGTTGCCAAATTCGGCGCCCACCGCCGTGGTCGTCATCTCGCACATCTCTATGGCCAGGTAGATAGCGATATGGCGTGCTTTGGCGATATTGGCGTTGCGACGCGGGCCGATGAGCTCCTCGTGCGTCACGCCGTACTGCTCTTCGATGACGGACTGAACCGTCTGGACGTTGATCTTTTTGGCCGATGTGTCGAAGTACTGGCTGGCGATGGCGTCGATATCGTCAAAGGTGAGCTCCCCGCCCTCGCGCTCACGGTCGCCCGCCTCGCCGGCGCAGCGCTCGCAAAAGCTCTCGAGTTCGCGGATGTTGGTGCCCGAGACCTCGGCCATGTGTTTAAAGTGCTCGTCGGTCAGGTGTCCGCCGTCGCCCCCATAGGCCGCCAGCAGTGAGTCGTCGCCCGCCTCGGGAGCGGCGACGATGGTGTTCTCGTAATAGCGCTGCAAGATCTTGTATTTCATCTCGTAGCTGGGCTCTGCGACCAGGCAGAGCATTCCGGCGTTGAAGCGGCTGGTCAGACGCTCGTCCATGCTCAGGTCCTTGGGGGCGCGGTCTGCCGCGATGACGACCTTCTTGTTGTTGCGGATGAACTCGTCCATGAGCTGGAAAAAGTAGTCCACACTCGCGCGCTTGCCGATGATGTTTTGGATGTCATCGATGATGAGCACGTCCACGCCGTGGTACGCCTGCATGATGGGGGCGTTGCTCTTCTTTTGACGGTCGAACTCGGTCATCAGGTCGTCCAGATATGCCTGGGAGTTGGCATACTTGACCTTGATCTCGGGCGACTTCTCGGCGAGCTCGTTTTTGATGGCGAGCAGCAGATGGGTCTTGCCCAGCCCCGATTTGCCATAGATGAACAGGGATGTGCATGTGCCGCGCTCGTCCGCGAGGGCGGCAAACTTGAGTGCCGAGCGATAGGCATGGCTGTTCTCGGGGCCGTAGACAAAGTTCTCAAAGGTAAATTTTGAGTTCGCGGCGAGCGGGGCTCCATCCGTATTCTGCTCGGCCGGCACGGTCGGTGCTGGCATGGGTGAAGCGGGGGTCGCAGCTTGCGTGGATTTGGTCGGCGCTCCGCCCTTCATCTGGTTCATCATGCGACGAAAATCGTCGGCCGAGAGCGTGTTCTTGATTGCAATGCCCGAATCCGCGCCCGCCGCTGCGTCGTGAGCGATGGGCATGTGCGTGACGGGTGCGCTCGTTGACGTCGCCGCCGCGGTCGGCAACGGTGCCATGGTTTCACGGGAAACATCGCTGTGCTGGTGCTCGATTGTCGGCACGTCGTCTGCGGAGGCCGGCACCGACGGGGAAGCGGCGGGAGCCGTGGCGGGCGCCGTCGCGGCAGTGGATTCCGTCGCGGCGCCTTGCGGTGCCACGATGTCGATCGCAATCGGTGCAAAGGCGATTTCTTCCAGATAAGCCTCAATAGTCGGCTGATGCTTTTTGAGCTGCGCG
Source organism: uncultured Collinsella sp. (assembly GCA_900552185.1). Classification (GTDB taxonomy): domain Bacteria; phylum Actinomycetota; class Coriobacteriia; order Coriobacteriales; family Coriobacteriaceae; genus Collinsella. The sequence continues at coordinate 4,391 of URYT01000028.1, forward strand.
ATGGCAAAGCGCGAGGGGGCCTCGATCGTGAGCGTATCTTCGGTCAGGCTTATGGCGCGCGATTGCCCCAGCATGTTGATGAGGCGTGCATCTTGGCCGTCGCGCTGGCAAAAGGCGATGGCATCCCCCAGGATGATGCTTGCTTCCTCGTCCACTGTCTCTCCCGTTCTTTAGCTCTGAGCTCGCACGCGAGCGGCGCCGAGTTCGGTCAGATGGTATTTCTGGCCATGCTTGATGACCAAGCCGGCCTGCGCCAAGTCATTGAGCGTGCGTGACCAAGTGGGGGCCGAGTTTCCAAACGCCCTCGCCAGATCGGTTGCACCGCACGCTTGATTTTGCGCCAGATAGCCTAGCGCGGCGTTGCCGCGATCGCTTACGAACACGTCCGGTTGTGGCTGCGCATGCTGATTTGCTGCATTAGGATACATCATTTGAGCTGCTGGTTGTTGAGAACTCTGCATCGGCGGCATTTGCTGTTGAAAACTTTGAGGCCACTGTTGGTAAGGCTGCGGAGGCATCTGCTGGGCCCAGGGGTTGTACTGCTGCTGCGGCATCTGCTGGTACGGCTGCTGATATCCCTGCTGGTACTGCTGCGGGAACTGCTGGCCATACCCCAGTGGCGGCATCTGCTGATATGGATATCCCTGCTGGTACGGCTGATAGCCCATTTGCTGGCCACCCGGTGCCCCCGTCGCCTGCTGCATTGCTGCTGCATCCTGATCCGCCGGCGGCATGGTCTCTGGCATGTTTGGCGGCATCGACATCGATGTCGCCTGGGGCTCTTGTGTAGGAAGCATTCCGGGCTGCTGCATCTGCCCCACGGGGGGCTGCATCTGCTGCGTTGCCATGGGCTGCTGCGCAAAAGCTCCCGGCAGGGGATATGTGGGCTGCTCCGTCTCGGGCCGCACGGCAGCACCGCGTCCGCCGGCACGCTCGATTTCCTGCACGCGTTTAGGGTTCAGGCTTACCGTAACCACGGTGCCGTTGCCCATGTTGTCCTCGATGGATACGGCACCGCCGGCGTTTTCCAAATACTCCTGCACCATGGGAAACCCTGCTCCGGTTCCACGGATATAGCGCTTCATCTTGCTGTTTGCGCTGGTAACGCCAAAGTCGAAAGCGCGTTCCTTGTCGTCGATGCCGGGTCCTTGGTCAGCAAAGCGGATGGTGTCTCCGCCGTCCAGAATCGAGATGATGGGCTCTGCAAAGTGTGCGTGGATAAAGTTTTCGACAATCTCGCGGATGACCATGAGCGAGATATGGCCACCTTGTTCTTTCATGCACTGGTAGACGGTGTTGGTCGTCTCTTCCAAATACGTGCGGACATCTTGCGGATCAATGACGATCACACGCGGTGTCGACAGCATGTCGTCATAGACGGCGATGCGCGCGGCGTACATGGCTTTTGGCGCCTGCGTTGTCGTCTGTTCACCTTCGTCACGCTCTTCGCGCACGCCGGTGATGTGCTCGTTGTCGGGTGCCGGGTCTCCGGAATCGACCATGGTGTAAAAGTCGTCAGACATGCCGCTCGCAATCTTTCAAAAGGTTTCGAACAAATAGTAGCTCACCGTGCAACGTTTCTCATCTTTCGACAACTTTTCAAAACTTGTTGAAAACTTTGGAAAACGGGTGAAAAGTTCTCAACATTGCCAACATGGCCTGTTGAAAACTCGATGAAATATCGTGAAAGGTTGCCATGAGGCGCAAATTTCGGTTGTGCTTATGGGGGAACCGTGTGAACTGCGCAACCTTTTACCTTTGATTTCTTGACATTTGAACATTGATTTCCCTACAATCTTCAAGCTCACGTGTCTATATCTGCGTCCGCGTCCCCGCGGACACTCGAAATGCAGCAGGAGGAACTTAAGATGAAGCGTACGTATCAGCCTAATAAGCGTAAGCGTGCCAAGACCCATGGCTTCCGTGCCCGTATGGCCACTAAGGGTGGTCGTGCCGTGCTCGCCCGTCGTCGCGCCAAGGGCCGCAAGCGTCTCACTGTCTAGCAGCGATACACACATCTCGCATGAAGACTATTAAGTCTCGGCAAGATTTCGAGCATGTGTTCAGTCAGGGGCGTCGTTTCAATCACCCTCTGATTCGAATGACCATATGTGAATCGGTTGGCGAAGGCGACTCCGGAAGGGTCGCCTTCGTTGGTGCTAAGCGACTCGGTTGTGCCGTCGTGCGCAACCGATCTAAGCGTGTGATGCGCGAGGCCGCTCGCAGCTGTGGATTTCCCGTTGCGGGCTATGACATCATCTTGTTTGCAACTCCCAAGACGAGGGTTTCCTCGCCGCAGGAGATGGACAAGGCGTTGCGTTCGCTTATGAAGCGCGCCGGAGTTGCCGGGGAGGAGCGATGAGCAATCACGTTTTGCGACGTGTTGCCATCGCTCCTATTCGCATATATCAACAGGTTATTTCGCCCTTATTGCCTGACGCCTGCATTTATTACCCAACGTGCTCGCAATACGCCATCCAGGCGATTGAGAAGTACGGTGTTTTGAGAGGCTGCTGGCTTGCCGTGAGGCGCATCGCTCGTTGCAATCCCCTGCACGTCGGCGGTTATGACCCTGTGCCCTAGCGGGCACTCGCTATCGGAGGAAAACTTACATGTGGGATTGGATCGTTAACATCCTTTTCGAGCTGCTCAAGCTCATCCAGACCTTTGCGGTCGACTGGGGCCTGTCCATCATCATCCTGGTGGTCATCATCCGTCTGCTGCTGACGCCGCTCATGCTCAAGTCGACCAAGTCGACGGCTCGCATGCAGGTGCTGCAGCCCAAGATGCTCGAGATCCAGGAGCGCTATGCCGACGATCCCCAGCGTCAGGCCGAGGAGATGCAGAAGTTCTACAGCGAGAACAAGTTCAACCCCATGGCTGGCTGTCTGCCGCTGCTGATTCAGATGCCTATCCTGTTCGCCCTGTTTACATTGCTGCGCAACCTGCCGCAGTACTTTAACGACGGCACGTTCTCGTTCTTCAACATCCTGCCCGACCTGACCACTACGCCGAGTGCTTCCTTTGCCGATGGCTTTATGGTTGCACTGCCTGCGCTGGTTTGCCTGATCCTGTTCGCCGTCCTGACCCTGATTCCGCAGCTCTATATGTCGCGCAACCAGACCGGCCAGCAGGCTCAGAGCATGCGTATGATGGCCGTTGTCATGACGGTCATGATGCTTTGGATGGGCTGGAGCCTTCCCGTTGGTGTTCTGCTGTTCTACGACGTCTCGTCTGCTTGGCAGGTTATCCAGCAGATTTTTGTGACGCAGAAGGTCATCGACAAGGCGAAGGCCGATGAGGAGGAGCGTCTTAAGAACGCTCCGCTGCAGGTTGAGGTCACTCGTCGAGAGAAGAAGCCGCGCCCGCACAAGAAGAAGTAGTGGGATATCAATCTTATTTAGGTACCTAACTTTTGGAGTACGTTATGTCTGAAGAGATCATCGAGGATATGCTTGAGGAGGTTGCCCCGCAGGTCGCGGGCGATTATCCCGAGATTGCACAGCGCTACAAGGCTGGTGAAGAGCTGACCGATGAGGAGCTCGACACCATTGCCGATGTTGCGATTTCCATCCTGCGTTCCATCCTTTCGCACTTCGATGCCGCCAACTCTCCTATCGATGAGTATGAGGGCGACGAGGGTGAGCTGATTTTGGATGTAACGGCTCCCGACCTTGCTGTTCTCATTGGCCGTCATGGTCGCACTCTTGATGCCCTTCAGGTTATGTTCTCTTTGCTGGTGAGCCGCAAGCTTGGCTTTAGATATCCGGTTGTAGTTGACGTCGAGGGATACAAGAGCCGCCGTCAGGACAAGGTTGCCTCCATGGCTCAGTCTGCTGCCGAGCGTGCCATCCGCACTCATAAGAGTGTTTCGCTTCCGCCCATGAATGCCTATGAGCGCCGACTGGTTCACATTGCACTTCGTGGCAATGATGCTGTCGATACTCATTCTGAGGGTTCTGACCCTGATCGCCATGTGGTGATTGTTGCTCGATAATCTACTCGAGCTTATGCTTAGGGGACGTGGTTTCCACGTCCCCTTTTTTTTGTCAAAAGTTCTCGATACACTGATTTTTGTCAGAAAGGAGCTTCTGTTGTTTGTACTTACCGATCAGCAGGCTGACGAGATGTTGAGTCGCCTAACTTCCTATTGCAAAGAATATTCCTTGAGCGTAACTGATATTGAGCTGAGGAAATGTATCCAGCATTTGGATTTGGTTCTAGAAACAAATAAGACAACCAATCTCACCCGTATTCTTAACGTAGAAGATGCTGCCGTACTTCATATCCTCGACTCACTTGTTTTGCTCCCCTATATCAATAAGGCTCCTGAGGGAGCTTTGCTCGATATGGGAACAGGTGCGGGCTTCCCTGGTATTCCATTAACCATAACCACGCATCGTAAAGCTACTTATATTGACTCTGTTGGCAAGAAGGTTGATGCGGTTAATTCCTTTGTCCATGCTCTTGGATTGAAACATGCTCATGCGGTTCATGATCGTCTTGAAGAATATGCTCGAAGCCATAAGAAGCAGTTCTCCGTTGTAACCGCCCGCGCACTGGCCCCTCTACCGATTCTTGTTGAGTATGCGGCTCCGTACCTGAAGGATGGAGGGCTATTTGTTATCACCAAGGGCAATCCTTCGGATGAGGAGCTTGCTTCCGGCATGTCAGCAGCTAAGATTTGCGGCTTCACTTTGCTTCTGAATGACGCAATTGATTTGCCTGAAGGCTTGGGTCACAGGGAGTTCATTGTTCTTAAGAAGAGTCATTCAGCATCCGTTTCATTGCCTCGTGCAAATGGCATGGCAAAGAAGAATCCGCTTGCCTAGATGTTTCACGTGAAACATAATGGTTACTAACAGCTTGCAGTGTTTCACGTGAAACATAGCAGTTGCTATCGATTCGGAATGTTTCACGTGAAACATCCTCCGTTTGACAGCTTTAATACACACCAGGAGGGACCGTGGGATTTCGCGACGTTAAGCGTTCTAAGAGCGCAAAAGACACGCGTATCATTGCAATCATCAATCAAAAAGGCGGCGTCGGTAAGTCAACGACGGCTGTAAACCTTGCAGCAGCACTGGGTGAGCAGGGTCGTAAGACACTGATTGTTGATTTTGATCCGCAGGGAAACAGCACCAGTGGATTCGGAATTGAAAAAGAAGACCTTGATCACTGCATCTATGATGCATTGCTGAATGATGTGCCGGCAGAATCGCTTGTTCTTGATACAAATTGCAAAAAGGTATTCGTAATTCCGGCTACAATTCAGCTTGCAGGCGCGGAAATTGAACTCGTAAGCGCAATTGCTCGTGAAACCCGTCTCAAAGATTTGCTTGAGCCGATTCAGGACGAGTTCGATTTTATTTTCATTGACTGCCCTCCTTCGCTCGGCCTGCTTACTATCAACGCTTTGACCGCAGCAGACAGCGTTTTGATTCCGATCCAGTGCGAGTATTACGCACTCGAGGGCGTTACGAAGCTGCTTGAGTCAATGAAGATGGTCAAATCTCGTCTGAACAAGGGCTTAGACACCTACGGTGTGCTTATGACCATGTATGACTCGCGTACTTCTCTATCGAATCAGGTTGTTGAGGAGGTTCAATCGTACTTTGGTGATAAGGCATTTAAGACGTTGATCCCCCGTACGGTTAAAATCTCCGAAGCTCCGTCTTTTGGGGAACCGGTAATTACCTATGCACCTCAAAATAAGGGTGCAAAAGCATATATGAACCTTGCAAAAGAGGTGATCAAGCGTGCCTAGTGTAAAGAAACGTGGCGGATTGGGACGTGGACTCAATGCTTTGGTCTCAGAGGCCGAGTATGAGACCGGTGGTTCGGCTGCATCGGCTTCGAATGCCGCATCTGAAACAAAACTACCTATTGAGGATATCGTTCCCAACCCTAATCAGCCGCGAATTCACTTTAACGAAACTGAACTTCGTGAGTTGAGCGAATCAATCCAAGAACATGGCGTCTTGCAGCCGCTTTTGGTTCGCAAGCATGGAAACGGCTATGAGATCATCGCTGGTGAGCGTCGTTACCAAGCGTCAAAGCTTGCTGGTCTTGAGGAGCTGCCTGTCATCATTAAAGATGTTAATGATGAAGAGATGCTGGCTCTTGCTCTGATCGAAAACCTTCAGCGTTCTGATCTGAATCCCGTCGAAGAGGCTAAGGGCTATCGCCAGCTTATCGATGCCAGCGGTATGACCCAGGAGGCATTGTCGAAGGCAGTCAGCAAGTCACGCTCTGCAATTACAAACTCGCTGCGCCTTCTCGATCTCCCTGAAGTTGTTCAGCAGATGATTTTTGAGGGCAAACTTACTGCTGGTCATGCACGTGCGATTCTTGCAGTTCCCTATGAGGACGCTCGAATTCGACTTGCAGAGAAGGTTGTTGCAGAGGGCCTTTCCGTAAGAGCGACAGAAAATCTTGCTCCGTTGTTTTCTGCCGGAGAGACACCTAAGACGCCGAGGCCTGCAACGCCTCAGTCTTTTAAAAAGGCTGCCCGCGTGCTTCGTCAGGTTTTTAATACCAACGTGCGTGTTAAGAGCTCGCGTGGAAAGAATAAGATTGAGATTGAGTTTAAAGACGAGGAAGAGCTCTCTCGTATTCTTGGCGAAATGATTCAGTTTGATCAAGGAGGCCAAGATGAGGAATAGGATTTTAACTGCGATTGCATTGGCGACGACTGTCGCGGCTGGTGTCTTTGCTGGCTATAAGATCGCGACAGACGATGAACTTCGAGGTCGTTTGCTTCGTAGTGCGCAAGATATTGTCGATACATCCAAGAAGAAAATGGATGTTATGACAGAAGATGTTGCCATGCGTACGGCTCAGGTAACGAAGAATCCCAAGATTAATCAAGGTTGGGTTAGTAACCAATGGGAAAATGTAGGCTATTAGGTACCTAACAATTACTTAGCATATTTTGAGGGGTCCTTGTCTGATTCACGAGGCAAGGACCCCTTATTTTGGCCGTAAAAAATGGGACAGGTAGCAGCTGATTCAAAATTAAGGTCAATAAATAAAACGGCCCCGGTTGCATCTCCTGTAACCGGGGCCGTTCGATGTTTCACATGAAACGTTTTGGGGTGCGACTCCCCTATGCGTTCTTCTGAACTTTGAAGCGCTGCTTCAGCTGTCCGCAAGCGGCGTCAATATCGTTACCACGGGAGTTACGAATCGTGGTCTCGATGCCACGGGACTCAAGACGACGCTGAAGATCCTCAACCTTATGAATCGGCGACGGCTTGAGCGGGCTGCCCTCGATGTCGTTAAGCTGAATCAGGTTAACGTGGCACAACGTTCCCCCGCAGAAGTCGCAGAGCGCCTGCATCTCGGGATTCGTATCGTTGACGCCTTCGATCATGGCATACTCATAGGTCGGGCGGCGGCCAGTCTTCTCGGTGTAGAGTTGAAGCGCCTCGTGAAGGCGAAGTAGCGTGTACTTCTTAACACCGGGCATTAGCTTATTGCGTGTCGACTGGATGGCGGAATGCAGGGAAACGGCAAGCGTGAACTGCTCGGGGATGTCGGCAAATTTGCGAATACCGGGAATAACGCCGCTGGTAGAGACGGTGAGGTGACGAGCACCGATACCGATGCCATCGGGGTCGTTGAGGATTCGCAACGCCTTGAGAACCTCGTCGTAGTTGGCAAACGGCTCGCCCTGGCCCATGAAGACAACGCTCGTGACGCGCTCACCAAAGTCGTTGGATACATGAAGTACCTGGTCGACGATCTCTTGAGCGGTCAGAGAGCGCTTGAGGCCGTTGAGACCGGTAGCGCAAAAGGTACAGCCCATGCCGCAGCCTGCCTGGGTGGAAACGCAGACGGAAAGCTTGTTGCGACGGGGCATACCGACAGTTTCGACGGAAATGCCGTCGTGGTACTCGAGCAGATACTTGCGCGAGCCATCTTTGGAAACCTGCTTGGTGAGTTCAGTCGGCGTATCAAAGGCAAAAGCCTCTTTAAGCTGCTCGCGGAAAGCCTTGGGAAGGTTGGTCATGTCGTCGAACGAACAAACGTTCTTCTCAAAGACCCATTCGATGAGCTGCTTCGCGCGGAAGGCGGGCTGGCCAAGCTCGGCCACGAGCTCGCGAATATCGTTTTGGCTCAAGTCGCGAATGTCCTGAGATTTAGTCCTGGGATTCATGGAAGCCTTTCGATTTTGGGGAAACGTAGAGGGTATCGCTACAATATGGTATCAGCTGCAGAAATTATAGAGGAGGAGTCTGCCCATGCCGGGTAAAAGCCTAGAGAACATGCACGTAGCGGTCTTGGCGGGCGGTCATTCCGCTGAGCGCGAGATCTCGCTTAATTCGGGAAAGAACGTTGTGGTGGCACTGAAGGAAGCCGGCTACACCTCGGTGGAGCTGCTCGATACGGCCGCTGATGACTTTATGGTAACCATGGCAACCGGCGGCTTTGACGTGGCGTTTATCGCCATGCACGGTGCCGGCGGCGAGGATGGCGCCATGCAAGGCGCCATGGAGACCCTGGGTATCCCCTACACGGCTTCGGGCGTGCTTGCCAGCGCCTGCGGTGCCGACAAGGAGGTCTCTAAGCTCCTGTACGCCAAGGCGGGCATTCCCATTGCCCCCGGCCTTGCGCTCGAGGTGGGCGATGAAGTCGATATCGATCATATCGTCGAGGTTTGTGGCGAGCGCTGCTTTGTGAAGCCGGCCGTCAACGGTTCCAGCTATGGCATTTCCCTGGTCCATGAGCCCTCCGAGCTGCCCGCGGCAATCGCCAAGGCGTTTGAGTACGGCGACAAAGTACTGGTCGAGAAGTGCATCGAGGGTACCGAGATCACCGTCGGCGTATACGGCGAAGATGACGTGCGCGCTCTGCCGATTGTCGAGATTCGTAAGCCCGAGGACTGTGAGTTCTACGATCTGGACGTGAAGTATGTTGACCCTACGGACATCCATCGCATTCCGGCGCAGATTTCACCCGAGAATTACGCTCGTGCCCAGGAGCTTGCCTGTGCTGCTCACAAGGCCCTCGGTTGCCTGGGTATCTCGCGCAGCGACTTTATCGTGAGTGAGGACGGCCCCGTTATCCTCGAGACCAATACCATTCCCGGCATGACCGATACGTCGCTGTATCCGGACGAGATCCGCCACACCGACGACATGACGTTCCCGCAGGTCTGTGACAGCCTGATCCGTATGGGCCTTCGTCGAGCGGGCATTGCATGCTAATCGAGGACGCGGTTTCGTCAGGAACGCCGCAGTTTGTCATCGACTCCTATGCCACGCTTGCCGAACGCGCCAAAACGCAGTCCTTTGGTCTTATCGAGGAAGATGTGATTGTCCTCGATACCGAGACCACAGGTCTTTCGGTGCAGGACAATGAACTGATCGAGATCTCGGCGGCCCGTCTTTCGGGCCGCGAGATCGTCGACCGTTTCGATACCTTCGTGCATCCCAAGCAGCTGATTCCCGCCGAGATTACCGAGCTCACGAGCATTACAAATGCCGATGTGGCAGATGCCCCGTCGGCCGTTGAGGCCGTCGCCGCTCTCGCCGATTTTGTCGGTGGTTGCCCGGTGATCGCACATAACGCCACGTTCGACCGCTCGTTTATCGAGTCGGTCAAAGGCGGCGTCAACGTGAGCGATATTTGGATCGATTCGCTGGCGCTGTCGCGAATCGCGCTTCCGCGCCTGGCCTCGCACAAGCTGTCTTTTATGGCCGATCTGTTTGGCTGTGACTCGGTATCACACCGTGCCAATGCCGACGTCGACGCCCTGTGTGGCGTATGGCGCGTGTTGCTCGTGGCGCTCACCGACTTGCCCCAGGGCCTCATGGCGCGCCTAGCCGACATGCATCCGGATGTGCCTTGGTCCTATCGTCCTATCTTCTCATTCTTGGCAGGGCAGAACCCTGGTTCTATCTTCTCTCTCAGCGCCGCTCGTGCTGACGCTCTCAAGGCCGATCGCGCCGACGATCGGGTGGACGCCGACGAACTGCCGGTACTCAAGATGCCGAGTCGTGAGGAGATTGAGGCAGACTATGCGCCAGGTGGCCTGGTCAATCGCATGTATCCCACCTACGAGCCGCGTGATGAGCAGATCGCGATGGCGCTCGAGGTCCGCGATGCGCTGGTCACGGGCACTCATCGTGTAATTGAGGCGGGCACGGGCGTCGGCAAATCGATGGCCTATCTGGTGCCTTTTGCCGAGGCAGCACGCCGTAACAACATCACGGTTGGTATTGCGACCAAATCGAACAATCTTGCCGACCAGCTCATGTACCATGAGCTGCCAAAACTTGCCGAGCAACTGGACGGTGGTCTGTCATTTTGCGCTCTCAAGGGGTATGACCACTATCCGTGCCTGCGCAAGCTTGAGCGCATGAGCCGCGGCCAGGTCGAGATTACCACCAAGCGCGATCCGGCGGACACGCTCACGGCGGTCGCGGTCATTATGGCGTACGTCTGCCAATCAGCCGATGGCGACCTCGACTCACTTGGCATTCGGTGGCGCAGCGTCAACCGCCCCGACTTTACGACGGCCTCGCGCGAGTGTGTTCGTCGCCTCTGCCCGTTTTTCCCTGATAAATGTTTGGTCCACGGCGCTCGCCGTCGTGCGGCGCATGCCGATGTGGTGGTCACCAACCATTCCCTGCTGTTCCGCAACGTTGCGGCCGAGGGCAGGATTTTGCCTCCGATTCGTCATTGGGTAATCGACGAGGCCCATTCCATCGAGCGCGAGGCGCGCCGCCAGTGGGCGCGCGTGGTGTCGGCGGACGAGTCACGCGTTCTGTTTGAGCGCCTGGGTGGCTCGAGCACCGGCGCGCTAAGCCAGGTTTCCCATGATTTGGCAACCTCCGAGGGCTCTACGCTCTATCTGGGCCTTACTGCCAAGGCGACGTCGACAGTTGCGCGCGCGAGCATGGCAATCGCCGACGTGTTCGATGGCGTTCGCGAGCTCGGCCGCCGTGCCCGTGGGGGTTATGACAATGCCAATCTATGGATTGGCCCCGAGCTGCGCGAATCTGACGACTGGCATGATTTCTTACCGTCGGCCTACACTGCCATCGACGCATTGGAACAAGCT
>URYT01000029.1 GCA_900552185.1 uncultured Collinsella sp.
AAAGCATCGTTAGATTAATAATGACAGACCGAATGAAGATGCGTGCGACGGGGGCGAGGCGAATGGCTGAGCGGTATCGATATGCGGGTTCAACGGTATCACATTGGCCACATAGATTCTTAACTTGCATTTCTAACAGTTAAGGAGACGGGTGCTTTCCAGCACACTCCTTCGATGATGCATTCCGCTAGTTGCTATGCCGGCCGGCGGTCGGACTGCCACTTCAGCCAAAAGCTCAGGCGCGCGCATTAAAATAATGGATATATCGCTTGATGGGCTTTTGACCAAGCATGAACATCGCAGGTAAATCCGTGTACCAATTTTTGGTACACGGATTTACCTGCGGTTTGTTGAAAGCTCTGACATGCGCTGTCGACTTCATTAAAATCGATTGCCGATCAAGTCTTCCTATATATGCGAGCCCCAAGAAACTGCGCTGTGAACCTGAGTCCTCTATCGATTGGCCCGGTGCACCGGGCCGCTGTCCTCGAGCCGGCAACAGCTTGCCGGTCTCAAAACGTATGCGTTTTGAGACTGTTTAATCTGAACAATAAGATGTGTACCAGTAAGATTAGGTGCCGACATTGATTGGAGCGCTCATGGCGATGTGCGAAATTGCAGTCATGTTCGATGCGGGCGAAATGGCTTTGATTCAGGCCAATGCGGATGCCGCCGGCATATCCTTTTCCTAGTTCGTGAGAAGCGCCGCCCTCGACAAGGCCGAGGAAGTGGCCGATATCAAGGCATTCAACGATGCGCTGATGGAAGATGACGGTATCCGCTACTCAACGTATACCGTCGTGCGTATGGCCAAGAAGGGCGAATAGCCGTTCGCGGTGTCAAACAGACTGCTCACGGTGGGCGGCGGCATTGCCGGAAAAATAATTCTCAGTCCCTCGCGCGTCTTAATATATGTGTGCGGGTGCGCCCGCGCAATTAGCAGTGAGCTAATGCGTGCGACCGTCTGTGCGATAATATTGCGTTGCCGCAAACCAACCGTCTGGGGACCTCCAATGGCTAAGAAAATCATCGTCAAGGAACAGAAACACGGCTGTATCTGGCTGTGCGGCGTCCTGCTGGTCGTCTGCCTCGCCGTATACGCACTCGCCTTTGCGCTCATTATCGCCCTGGGTGTCGCCGTCTGGTTCCTCATGCGCGGTATCTGGCGCTCGATGGTTGCGAACAAGCCAGATTCGAAGTTCGTTCAGTTCGGAATGAAGATGACGCCGTAGACGAGAAAGATTCTCGCAGGCATTGCGAGCGCGATTGTCGTCATCATCATTTCGGGGATTATCTCTGCCGCAATGCCCCAGAAGGAGGAAAAGTCGCCTTCAGGTGGCGAGCAGGCCGTCGCGACCAAGACCGAGAAGAAGGATGACGAATCGTCCTCGGAAGCCCGCCACGAGGCAAACCAGAAGCGAATCGACACTTTCGTGAACAACTTCAATGCGGCTTCGACGAACCCATACGTTCAGGACGCGACGTTCGACCCGTCTGATGGCGACGCCCCCTATCATCCGCGACGTTATAACAGCCCCGTCTACGCAGAGTCGAAAGGCTCACATGGAACGAGTGGTGATTTTGAACTCACGCTTATCGCATGCACAAGAGGCGAACTTGAAATCAGCGGCAGACTGACGACTGATTCCAACTATCAAACCGTCGCCGACATGATCAAGACGATCATGTATTGCGAGTATCCCGACGCCGACCATACCGAACTCGATCAAAAGCTGAATGACTTCGTCAGCAGCGACTACCACAACTTCAACTACTTCAACAGCAGCAATCTGGACTCCTCATATGCAACCGGAGGCGAGTTCTTCCTACGTTTGGACAACCTCGATTAGCATTCAGGCAGAATGTAGTTCACGATAGCCTAACGAGGCGTGTCGCCGCGTGAGTAGTCGTCCTGCTGTTCAGCGGGAAGCCCGGCGCCCCCGACTGCGGTCCTCGCCTCCTCGGCATCGGCGAGCTCCAGCTTGTCCTCCGAACTGAATTCCGCGAGGACGCTTATCGCCGCCGCCCTTCCCCTTGTGCCCTGCTCTAGGCAGGGCACGCCGGTGTTCTTGGTCCTCAGGACCTTCATCTCGTTCGCCTCATCGGCAAGCTGGTTCGAATCCAGTCGTCCCGACCAGAAGTTTGCAGGTCAGGCACATAGTGCCTGACCTATTTTTGTTATTAATCATCATGATTCATTTGATTAAAGCAACGAAGAATCAACGACTGCACCACTCGATACGTCTGCGAATCAAAACGTGTACGTCAGCCTCCAAAATCGAAAATTTTCGACATGTTTGGAGGTAGACGTACACAAATGCGAAGTCTCGCGCCGCCCATAACACCCTCCACATGTCTGGACTCTCTATGGCTTGGCTGGATAGACATCGCCGGAACGGGTATAGTATCGAAAGTTTTGTCGTTTACCAGCGGGGGAGTCCTGTGGGCATCAAAAAGAAGATCAAAAAGGAGCTTATCGGCACTTCCGATTACCCGTCGAATAAGATCTTTACGATCTCCAATTTCATCACCTTTACGCGCCTGATCCTCACCCTGGTATTTCTGTACCTGTTTGTGACGGATAACAACCGCGTCATCGCCATCGTTATCTACGCCGTTGCCGCCTCCACCGACTGGATGGACGGTCAGATCGCCCGCATGACCAAGACGGTCTCGTGGCTCGGCAAGGTCATGGATCCCATCTGCGATCGCGCGCTGCTGTTCACCGGCGTCTTGGGACTGGTGGTCCGCGGAGAGCTGCCCATCTGGGTCTGCGTGCTCATTATTGGCCGCGACATCTATCTGGGCATCGGCACGCTTATCGTGCGCCATTATCACCGTCGCCCCATCGATGTCGTCTTTCCCGGAAAGATTGCCACTGCGCTGCTCATGACCGGCTTCTCGCTCATGCTGCTCGGTTTCCCCGTTATTGACGGCCTGCATCTTTTACCTTCAAACCTCACGGCCTTCCCGGGCCTCAACGGAAGCTCGGTGCCCCTCGGCATCTTCTTTGTGTACGGCGGCGTGATCTTCTCCATGCTCACGGCTGTCATCTACTCCATTAAGGGCGGAGTGGCCATTAAACAGGCTCTCGCGCATCCCGAGGACGAGGACATCGACTTTCTGAACCCTGAAATCGAAGACTGATTCGTTGGGGTATGATTACGTACGGTTCATTATTTGCGGCACGTCCGCGATAAGTTAGGGGTTGTCATGGACAACATGGTTAACAATATGTCTCAGAATGATAAGACTGCTGACGCTACCTGCGTATTCCGCGTGCCTTCAAGCGACGTCACCGTTCCCGACCTCATGGCCAACGTGCGCATCACCGCCCCCGTTCTGTCCATCGTCAAGGGTCCGCAGACTGGTGCCGCCTTTGAGCTCGAGGACGAAGTGACCACCATCGGCCGCGATCCTGCGAACGGCATCTTCCTCAATGACATGACCGTTTCGCGCAGCCACGCGCGCATTATCCGCGAGGGCCTCGGCGCTCGCATCGAGGACCTGGGCTCGCTCAATGGCACCTGGGTCGACGGTGCCATAGTCAACGCGGCCCCGCTGCACGACGGTTCTTCCGTCCAGATCGGTACGTTTACGCTCATCTACCACGAGAGCACGCCGGAGCGCATCGAAACCGGTGAGTAGGGCATGGCCGAACGCAACTATCTGAGTATCGGCCAAGTCGTCAACCTACTTCGAGGCGCATACCCCGATCTTTCGAACTCAAAAATTAGATTTCTAGAGGATGAGGGGCTCATTACCCCTCATCGTACGCCTAAGGGATACCGTCAGTACTCCAAGGAGGACGTTGATCGCCTAGAGGTCATTCTGCACTTGCAGAAGACTCGCTACATGCCGCTCAACGTGATTAAGCAGCGCTTGGAAAACGCCACGGACCTGTCAACGCTCGCCTACGAGGTGGGCTTGCTGTCCGATGTTCCGCTCAAGACGGAGCCCAAGGAGACTAAGCAAAAGCTGCATCCCATCGAGACCATTCCCGATATGCTGGGCGTCGAGATTTCGTTTATCCGCTCGCTCGCTGAGAACGACCTCATTCGCATCATCAAGAGTCCGCAGAATCGTGAGCTCGTCGATGGCCGAGATTTCCCGATCATCCGCTACTGCTCCGAGCTGTCACGCTTCCATATCGAGCCGCGCAACCTGCGTCAGTACGTGTCTTCCGCCAACCGCGAGTCCTCCATGTTTGAGCAGGTGCTCGTGAGCATGCTCGGAATGGATACCTCCGATGACGAGCGCGACGCCAAGCTCGAACGTGCGTTTAAGAAGCTTCACGACCTAACGGAAGGTGTGCACACCGCACTGCTCAAGAACCGCGTTTTTGAGTCGCTCAACGCCGTGGTCGAGGACGCCGACATCGATGCACTCGATGAGGAAATCACTCGTTCCGAGTCCACCAAGGCCAAAAACGAAGAGATAGCTGCGCCGGCTCCACACGAGGATTCTCTCGTAAAGCCGCTCAAGGTTGTCGCCCCTTCGCACTCCGGAACCGCCACCGCGGGCAAATAACAGCTGCTGTAATTTCGGCAACCCATTGAAAGGTCATGCAATGTACGACTTCGAATCTCAAATCGTCGATATCCCCGACTATCCCGAGCCCGGAGTCATCTTTAAGGACATCACGCCACTCTTTGGCAATCCCGAGGCGCTCAAAGCCATGACCGATGCCCTCGCCGAGCACTTTGCCGGCATGGGAATCACCAAGGTCGTGGGTCCCGAGGCTCGCGGCTTTATGGTTGGCGTACCGGTGGCTGTAGCCCTTGGCGCTGGCTTTGTTCCCGCACGTAAACCGGGCAAGCTGCCGCGTGAGACCGTAAGCCAGAGCTACGAGCTCGAGTACGGCACCGATTCAATTGAGATCCATGCCGACGCTATCAGCTCTAAAGATACCGTGTTGATTCTGGACGACTTGGTCGCGACGGGCGGAACCGTCGAGGCAACAGGTAAACTGGTGCGAGATATGGGCGCAAAGCTTGTCGGTTACGGTTGTATCCTTGAGCTTGCGTTTCTCAACCCGCGCGAGAAGCTCACGCCGTCTAATGACGATGTGGAGCTCTTTAGCCTGGTGACGGTGGACTAGCCGTTACCCTTAGTTACTGGAAAGGAAGCTACATGCGCACAGCAAACACGCACAAAAACATGGCACGCTGCGCTGCTACGGCAACCCTCGCTTGTGTTTTGGGCTTGGGCCTCGCGGCTCCTGCCTACGCCGATACCGCATCCGACCTTGCCGCTGCTCGTACTAAGCTCGAGCAGATCGGTACCCAAACTCAGCAGATTTACGATGAGCTCGCCACGCAGACGCAGGCGCTCGATCAGACTGCCGGCGAGATCACGCAAAAGCAGCAGGAGATCGCCGATGGTCAGGCCAAGCTCTCGACCTATGTCGCCGGCGAGTACAAAACCGGCGGTCTGAGCCTGCTTCAGGTTCTGACGGGCGTCGATGACCTGAGCGATATGCTCAACCGTCTGTTCTACTACGGCAAAGTTTCCGATAAGCAAGCTCAGACCATTCAAGAGGTCAAGGAGCTTAAGCAGCAGCTCACCGATAAGCAGGCCGAGCAGGAAAAGAACGTCGCCGCCACGCAAAAGAAGGTCGACGAGCTTAACGCCCAGCAGGCTGAAGCCCAGAACGTCGTAAACTCCCTGGATTCACAGCTGCAGGCCGAGCTTGCCGCCGAGGCCGAGGCCAACGCCGCGCTGCAGGCTGGCATCAACGCCAGCACCGCCGAGAAGGCCACGGTGAGCAACGAGACTGCCGGCACGACCGAGAACACCAACAATGGTGGCCAGACCAGCAATAACAACAACCAGGGCGGCAACACTCCGGCTCCTACGCCGGCACCTGCTCCAACGCCGCAGCCCCCCGCACCTGCTCCGGCTCCGACGCCTTCTGCCCCGAGCCAGTCCGTCGACGGCGGTTCTGTTGTCTCTCGTGCATACAGTAAGCTTGGTTGCGCTTATTCCTGGGGCGGAATTGGCCCGAACAGCTTCGACTGCTCTGGTTTTGTTAGCTATTGCCTCACTGGTCGCTATTGCCGTCTGGGCACCACGGGTACCTTTATGGGCTGGACGCGTGTGTCCGATCCGCAGCCCGGTGACGTTGTGGTCAACTCGTACCACACTGGCATTTACATCGGTGGTGGTCAGATGATTCATGCTTCCGACTACAACACGGGTGTTATCATCAGTTCCGTTGCCGCCGGCTTGAACAACAACTATATCTTCGTGCGCTACTAAGTTATCCTACACAGCGTGTGAATGTGGACCTCGTGGCTTTAAGTCGCGAGGTCCACTCTTTTCTCTCTCATCTTAGACGGCTATCTAGTATTCAAAACTAGATAGCCGTCCATTTGGTTCGCAAAAAGGCTATAATTGTTGACGAACCATTAGAAAGGACCCTCTATGAGCTGGGCACTTATCTCCGATTCAAGCTGCAACCTCCGCGATTGGCAACCGACCGCGCCCCATACCACCTTTGCATTTGCGCCCCTCAAAATTCGAGTGGGGGAGCGTGAATTCGTCGATGACCTTTCGCTTGATGTTCATGAGCTCAACTGCGCTGTTCAGGCGGAGACGAACGCTTCTTCGAGCGCTTGTCCCAGCGTAGGGGAGTGGGCCGAGCTCTTCAAATTGGCAGACAAGACCATCTGCATGCCGATCTCTGAGGGCGTGTCGGGCAGCTACAACGCGGCAGCCACGGCTCGCGATATGGTTCTTGCCGAGAAACCGGACCGACAGATTCATCTAGTCAATTCACGCGCAGCTGGCGGCAAAATGGACCTCATTTTCCTGCTGTTCGACCGCTATCTTGCAAGCAACCCGGATGTCTCATTCGAGGATGCTTGCGCATACTTCGATAGTCTTGAACAGAACAGCAAAATCCTCTTCAGTTTGTGCAATTACGAAAACCTCGCCAAAGCCGGACGTATCCCTAAGGCAGCCGGCGTCATTGCCAACAAGCTCAATATCCGCATTTTGGGCACGGCGAGTGAGGCCGGTAAAATCGAACTCGTCGGGCACACGCGTGGCGAAAAGAAGATGCTCAACAAGATCATCGACACCATGGAAGCCGAGGGCTTTACGGGCGGTGAGGTCGTCATCGACCATGTGGAAAACGTATCGAGCGCCCAGGCGCTGGCCGATCGCATTATTGAGCATTGGCCCGACTCCAAGACCATCATTATGCCCTGCAATGGCCTGGATTCCTATTACGCCGAGATGCACGGCCTCATCATCGGCTATGGCATGGGCGTAGCTTCGGGCAAATAAAGTCCAACCAGCAAAATACGGGCGGGACAAAGCGAAAGATGGCTCTTTGTCCCGCCCGTTTTATACGTCGGCTAGCTATTAAACCCGTTGAACTTGAGATAGCTCATCAGGTACGCTTTCGAAACAAAGGATGAAACCGCGCTGCGCACAAGCAGCGACTCACGCGTTACCTGATGCGCCGTATCGGGAACCGGCGTCTGCTCGACAGAAAACGCCGAACGAATCGATGCCTCGAGCTGATCGACCACATAGTCGAAGGCCGTCGGGGCATCGTAGCTCAAACGCTGAATGTTAAAGAGCGCCTGCACCGCAGCAATAGGTAGCACCTGCTTAAAGATGCAGATAGCGATCAGGCGGGCAATCTGCTCGCGACCATACTGCTTTTTGACCGGAGCAGGCACCAGGCCGACCTTCACGTAGTTATTGATCATCGATGGCGTAATGACAGGCTGCTCAACGCAAATAGACAGCGGCTCCATCCACAGCGCAACATACTCAATGACCTGGTCGCGGTAGAGCGTCACATTGGGCAACTGGTCATAGCGCGGCAGACTCAACGTATTGAGTTTGCGCACGATATCGGACTGAATAAATGCATCGGGCAGCACAGTGGGCTGAATATCCTCAGGCTTAATGCTGACCGACGAATCGGACATCGGGATAACGCGTTTGGCGTGGTTCATAAGGATCCTCCGTTCATTAGCTATATTGTATTCTAGGTTATATAGTTTTGCATACTATATAGCCGGCAAGAAAATTGGCGGGACAGCGCACTGATACATCGTCCCGCCATTTAGTAAATTGATAACAACATTACATAAGATATATTATCGTACTTATCCACGAAGAAATGCGTATGCGCTGGTTGCCGCTATGGCTCCATCAGAAACGGCGGTCACAACCTGGCGTAAACGCTTGGAACGGATATCGCCAGCGGCAAATAGACCTGGCGTGCGGGTCGCCATAGATTCATCAGTTAGAATGCCGCCATCAGACGCCAAATCGACGAGATGCTCAACAAGCTCGGTATGGGGTTGCGTGCCGGCAAAGACAAAAATGCCAAACGAGCCGGGCTCAAATGACTCGGTATGAATTTCCCCGGATGCATTGTCCTTAAAGGTGATCGTCGTTGGCATAGCTTCGCCCGAGAGCTCCACAATACTAGTTTGGTACCTAACTGTAATATTGTCTTTTGCAAGAACTTTTTGAACCACACCATCGGGGGCACGGAACTGATCGCGGCGCAAAACGATGGTCACGCTGCCGGCGATTTCTGACAAGAACAGAGCTTCCTCGCAGGCAGCATTGCCGCCGCCGATGACAAAGACCTGCTTGCCGCGAAAGAACATGCCGTCGCACGTCGCGCAATACGAAACGCCGCGACCGCGATACGTATCCTCGCCAACAAAACCAGCAGATCGCGGCGTGGCACCCATGCAAGCGATAACGCTCGATGCCAGCGTATCGCCCATATCGTGATGCACCGTAAACAGCGCTGTATCGGCATCGTAATCGATACCCGTAACCATGCTCCATGTAACCTGTGCTCCCAGGCCTTCTGCATGCTGCTGAAAACGCTCGCCGAGTTCGGCGCCACTCAAGAGCGGAATGCCAGGATAATTCTCAACCTCGTTGGTCGTGGCGATCTGCCCACCCGACATGCTCTGCTCAATCACGGTCGTCGTCAGGTTGGCGCGCGCAGCGTAAATGGCGGCAGCATAGCCCGCGGGGCCTCCACCGATAATCGCAACATCAATCGGCTGATCGGTAGTCATGAAGAATCCTCTCGTCGAAACGTTGTCGTTCTTTGCGCTCATACCCAAATTTACGTGAACATGACACTCATGCACTACAATGATAAATCGCGTAACAAAGCTGAAGGGGAGTTATCGATGGATCAAACGCAGACGAGCAATAGCGCTCCCCTGTCCATGCAAGCCACTCCCCAACCGGAGCAAATGACCGTTTTACCTGCACAAAAACCCCTGGTAACCATTGTGCACGCATCGGTTGGATCGGGCCACAAAGCCGCCGCCAACGCGATTGCACAAGCATTTGACCTTATCCGCGGCACCAAGGGAATCCCTGAGGATATTGAAATTGAAGTGCTCGATATCCTTGATTTTGGACGTATTAAATTCGACGGCAATAAGACCGCGGCTTCTTTTACGGGAGCCACACGCCCCATTTACGACCTGACCTGGCGATATACGCTTACGGGACATCTTCTCTGGGGTGGCGGCACGGCATGGTCACGTATTATGTTCCCTGCCTTCAACGAATATGTCCGCACCCGCAGACCCATAGCCGTGGTTGCAACACACATTACGGCAGCCAACGTCGCTGTGGGCGCCCGCGTAATTACGGGTATCGATTATCCGGTCATCTGCGTACCAACAGACTATGAAGTCGAAGGCTTTTGGCCCCACAAGGACACTGACCTGTTCTGCGTGGCCAACGAGTTTATGGCCGAAACGCTGCGTCCGCGCAAAGTTCCCGAGTCAAAGATCCGCATAACGGGCATCCCCATCCGAGCCGGTTTCGATACCGATTACAAACGCGAGGATGAGCTGAGCAAGTTCAATCTCCCCATAGACAAAACCGTCGTATTGGTGATGGCCGGCGCCAGTTTGCCCCAACCATACGTGCGTTTCCGTGCCGCGATGGACCACACGCTCCCCTTCTTACGCAGCTTTGAAGACATGCACTTTGTCTTTTTACCGGGCAAAGATAAGGAATACGCCGCCCGACTCAAGACGCTCTTCGACGCCATGAAGCTCGACAACGTCACGGTTCTGGACTACGTGGACGACATGGCGGCCCTCATGCACGGCTGCGACCTGGCAATCCTCAAATCAGGCGGACTCACGGTCACCGAGTGCCTGTGCGCTCATCTGCCGATGATCCTGCTGGGCAAATCATACGGTCAGGAAAAGGCCAACACCACAATGCTCACCGGCATGGGCGCCAGCATGCATGTCACCACCGCACGAGAACTCATCGTGACGCTTCGTCACCTGCACGACCACCCTGAGTCGCTCAAAGCCCTACTCATCAACGGCGAAGTACTACGCCGTCCACGCGCAGCGGAGGACATCGCCATCGCAACCATGGAGCTCGTAGGCAAACCCCAAAAGCGCAAACGAGCCTTCTGCCGCTTCTACTGGGGCGGAAAACCCGCTCATATCAGGTAGACGAAGGTCCGCCGCTCAGCGGAAGCCGCCCATATATCATTCCATGCTCAAACATTCTCGCTGCGCTGCGAAACTGCGCGTGGAACGATATATGGGCGGCTCCCGCTGAGCAGCTACGTTTACTTACTAGCAGCTACTTCGGTATCCCCTCCATTAGAACCTGCAAAGGTAAAACAGGAAAATATAAATAGAGTTAGCCGATGCGACAAAGGAGGCATCCCTTTATCGCATCGGCTAACTAGAAAGATTGTTTTATGTCAAGCATGTAGCCCTTTCGCCTGAGCCCCATACATATCGTCCCGCGCGCAGTTTCGCAACGAAGCGAGAATGTTTGAGCACGGGATGATATGTATGGGGCTCAGGCGAAAGCGGGATCCGTGCGCCCCTGCGAAGCGAGAATGTTTGAGCATGGAATGATATAGGTAAGCCCCGGGCGGGAGGGATACGAGTACCCCTAGGCGACGCCGCTGGAGCCGAAGCCTCCGTTGCCTCGGTCGGTTTCGTCTAGTTCTTGTACTTCTACGAGGTTGACCGTGGGGACTTCTTGGATGACGAGTTGGGCTATTCGGTCGCCTTTGTTGATTTGGATGTCGTTGGAGGGATCCAGGTTGATGAGGATAACCTTGAGTTCTCCTCGGTAGTGGGCGTCGATGAGGCCCGGCGTGTTGACTATAGACAGGCCCTGCTTGATGGCCAAGCCGCTGCGGGGCTGGACAAAGCCGGCGTAGCCATCGGGCAGGGCGATGGCCAGCCCAGTAGACACCAGACGGCGTTCGAAGGGCTTCAGGACGCAGTCCTCGTTGGAGCGCAGATCCAAGCCGGCATCGGTGGGATGGGCGTATTTGGGAAGCTCGACGGTGGGGTCGAGACGCTTTATGTTGACGGTAATATTGGACATAGAATCACCTTAGCTTGTCGAGCTCTTGCAGAAACTCATCGACGTCTTTGAAATCGCGGTAGACCGAGGCAAAGCGGATGTACGCCACCTTGTCGATCTTGGCCAAACGCTTAAGCACCATGTCACCCAACTCATGAGACGTGACGGCCGTCAGCGTACGAGAGCGCAGCTCGACTTCGATGTCGTCGATAATCTCATTGAGCTTCTTAGTGTCGATATCGCGCTTGATGGTGGCGCGCATCAAGCCGACGAGCAGCTTATTGCGATCGAACCGCTGCTTGGTTCCGTCTGACTTAATGACCTCGATTGGGTCTTCGCATCGCTCGAACGTTGTAAAGCGGTAATTACACGAGCAACATTCGCGACGGCGCTTAATGGTGTTATTTGACTCCTGCATACGGGAATCAACGACGCGGGTATGTGCCTTGCCGCATTTGGGACAGCGCATGGTACCTCCTCTTAAACGATAACAAGGGTACCATGCGCAGCGCGATAATGATTACGAACGAGCAGGAACCTTAAGATGCGCACCGGCGGCGAGCGAACCATGCTCCAGATGATTGACGTTACGAA
Source organism: uncultured Collinsella sp. (assembly GCA_900552185.1). Taxonomy (GTDB): domain Bacteria; phylum Actinomycetota; class Coriobacteriia; order Coriobacteriales; family Coriobacteriaceae; genus Collinsella. Next base: position 11,959 of record URYT01000029.1, read on the forward strand.
TCATGTCGGAAGTCTCTTGCGTGGAAAGGCCATCGATTGGATATTCCTCGGCAAGCGACCAGAGAGAATCGCCAGGCTGAACGCGAACGGTCTCGTAGGTAACGTTGGAAACGGACTCGGCATACGCGGCGTGACGAGCGCAAAAGACCGACGTAGCGAGGACAAAGAAGAGCGTAAGCGCAACGGCAACGGCGACAATCGTCGGAACCTTCAGGGCAACGCGGGCCGGCGCGACTACAGTCTGCTGATTGCGAGCAGGCTTTACGGTCAAAGGCTGAAAGCCGGAGCGGCCACCCTGAACAACCGTAAAAGTGGGTTCTGCAGGCGTCTCGAGCTTAAGGGCGAGGTTTCCCTGGACCATATTCGTTGCGTTCATCATGTTCTCCTCTCGCGTGTTTTGCTGAGAACAGTTTTATCAAGCCGCGCGGACAAAAATGTCTAGCGCGAGAACGAATGTTCGGTTATTATTATCTTCGAACAGTTGTTCCTGTCAAGCAAAATTCGAACATTTGTTTGACATGGGTAGAGAGGATGCCCTGATGGCTCGCAAAATTACCAAGCGTCAGCAGCAAATTTACGACTTCATCAAGGAATATCAGCAGGAGAAGGGTTATCCGCCCAGCGTGCGCGAGATGGCTTCTGCCGTGGGCCTTTCCTCCCCCAGCACCGTGCACGCCCATCTATCTGCCCTGGAGGCGCGCGGGCTACTCAAGCGCGATGCCACCAAACCGCGCGCCCTGGAACTCTTTAACGAGGACGGTTCCTCGGTCTCAATTTCTAAATCTGACGAGCCCACCGCACCTCGCGGAACGGTCTCGCTACCGCTCGTTGGTCGCGTCGCGGCTGGGATTCCCATTCTGGCCGAGCAGAATATCGAAGACACTTTTACTATCCCGACCGAAATCGCCACCGATCAGGGTTCCTTTATCCTTGAGGTGCATGGGAGCTCAATGATCAATGTCGGCATCTTCAATGGCGATTACATCATCGTCCGTGAACAAAAGAGTGCCATGAACGGCGAAATTGTCGTGGCCATGATTGATGGTTCAGCGACCGTCAAGACGTTCTACAAGGAGCAGGGACGCGTACGCCTGCAGCCCGAGAATGACACCATGGAGCCTATCTATGCAACGAATCCCGTTATCTTGGGCAAAGTCGTCGGCTTGATGCGCCGGTTCTCGTAATGCAAAAACGCATCACCATCTTTGACACCGTCCGCGGGTTTACGATGATTTCAATGGCAGGTTTTCACGCTTGCTACGATCTCGCCTACCTGTACGGTTGGGATATGCCCTGGTTTACACAGACCGTCTTTCAAGACATCTGGCGTGCCAGCATCAGCTGGGTATTCTTGTTTATCGCGGGTTGGATGTGCACGCTCTCACGCAACAATATCAAACGTGCCGCCAAATACGCCTTAGCAGCACTCGTCGTCTGGTTGGCAACAACACTTGTCTCAGTAGACGATTCGGTTAATTTTGGCATCATCTACTGCATGGCCGCATGTACCGGCATCGTGGCGTTGACCGATCCCGTCCTTAAGAAGATATCGGCGAGATGGGGCATGTCCCTATGCCTTGTGTTGTTCGCCCTCACCTGGAGCATCCCCAAAACGATCTATCCTGTCCCCTACCTGGCGTGGCTGGGATTTCCGAGCCCTGGGTTTGTTTCAGGTGATTACTACCCCATCATCCCGTTTTTCTTTATGTATCTTGCAGGATACTTCGCCGCACACATAGCGCAGGGAATCGATAAGACCGTCCCAAGCTGGGCCTACGCCAATCCCATCCCGGCGCTCGCCAGCCTTGGACGTCACGCACTCCCCTTTTATCTACTGCATCAGCCCACTATTCTGGGCTTTTTGGAGCTCGTCTACTCGGTGCGATAACGCTTGAGCCGCGGCGCGATACGAGCCGGCAGCTTCGCAACAATACGAACGCCGCCCTCAAGATATTCCTCGTGCAAAAGGGTTCCCTGTTCATGCACCAGCGTGATGAGGGCGCCCTCGCGATACGGGATATCAGCGGAGAGCAACACATCGGTGGCAGCCGCCTCACGAGCAATACGGTCGACGAGATCGTCGAGTCCCTCGCCCGTCTGGGCCGAGAACAGCACGGCCTCGGGATAGCGACGACGGAAACTCAATCGATCAACGCTATCGAGAAGATCGATTTTATTGAACACCGTAAGCGTCAAACGCTCGCCGGCACCGATCTCGTCAAGAACGCGATCGACTGCCTCGAGCTGGCGCTCGTAGTCCTCGTCAGAGGCATCCACAACTTTAAGGATCAGATCGGCACCAAGAACCTCAGACAGCGTGGACTTAAAGGCATCAACGAGACCATGCGGTAGCTTTTGAATAAAGCCAACGGTATCGGTAATCGTCATGCCGCGACCGCCGGGCAGGCGATACGAACGCGTCGTCGGGTCGAGCGTAGCAAACAGCTTGTCCTGCGAAAGTACCGTAGAGCCGGTCAGGCGATTAAGCAACGTCGATTTACCGGCATTGGTATAACCGGCTAACGCGACGCGAAACGCCGGTGACTCAATGCGGCTCTTGGACTGGACATCGCGACGCTGTTCAACCTGCTTGAGCTCACGACGAAGCGCAGCGATCTTATTACGAATGAGGCGACGGTCGACCTCGAGCTGACTTTCGCCCTGACCAAAGCGTGAACCGATGCCGCCGCGCGTCTGCTCTTTAGCAAGATGGCTCCACATGCCCCGCAGTCGTGGCAAAAGATATTGCAATTGTGCGAGCTGGACTTGCAGGCGGCCTTCGCGTGTTCGAGCGTGCAAGCCGAAGATATCGAGAATAAGGGCGGTACGGTCGATGACCTTCGTCGGTTCACCGAGTGCGCGTTCAAGATAGGACTGCTGAGAGGGACTCAGGTCATCATCGATAATCACCACATCGGCATCGAGTCTTTGCACGAAGCCTTTGAGTTCTTCAACTTTGCCCGACCCGATATAGGATTTCGGTACGGGTCGGTCGAGTCGTTGCGTCAGTCGGGCTACGGTGCCAGCGCCCGCCGTGTCGGCGAGCCGCTCGAGTTCGTCGAGCGAGCGCTCGATAGGCCAACCGTCGCTTCTCCAGTCAACGCCGACGAGGATAGCGCGCTCTGGTGTCGGAGCAGTGTCCACGAGTTCGAAACGACTCATCCTTTCAGCACCTCGTGCTCAATAAGATCGAGGGTGTCTTCGACTCCCATCCTATCGAGATCGATCCAACGTGTTCGTTCGTCGCGTTTACACCAGCTGGTCTGGCGTTTTGCATAGCGGCGGGAGCGCTGTTTGATCAGGTCGACTGCATCGGAAAGAGTGCATTCGCCATCGAGGTATG